>JAUWSZ010000016.1 GCA_030609865.1 bacterium
AACCGTTGGACATCATTCTCGGAATGCTGGCCCCCTACGACAAGATCGTCCTGGCAGGCTGCCACGGCTGTGTAACGGTCTGCCGTGCCGGCGGTGCAAAGGAGGTCGAGATCCTTGCCTCCTCCCTGCGACTCGCCCGGGAAACCGAGGGGCGTCCTCTGGAGATCAAGGAGGTTACCCTCGAGCGCCAGTGCGACCCGGAGTATCTCGAGGCGATGCGTCCCTACCTGGAGGACTACCAGGCGGTCCTGTCGATCGCGTGCGGGGCAGGGATTCAATTCGTGGCGGAGAAGTATCCCTCCACCGTGGTCCTGCCCGGCCTGGACACCACCTTCATCGGGGTCACGGAGAAACAGGGCCTCTGGGTGGAACGATGCCAGGCCTGCGGGGACTGCGTGCTGCATCTCACAGGCGGCATCTGTCCGGTCGCCCGCTGTTCGAAGAGCCTTTTCAACGGCCCGTGCGGAGGAACCACCACGGACGGCCGCTGCGAGGTGGACAAGGAAATCCCGTGCGGATGGATGTTGATCATCGAGCGGCTCCGCTCGTTGAACCAGCTCGAGAACTACCGCAAGAACCTGCCGATGAAGTCCTGGAAGACAAGCCGCGATGGTGGACCGAGGAGAATTGCTAGGGAGGACCTGATGGAATGAAAACCGCAAGCCGTCTTGAGCGAGTCTTTGATGAAGGACATTTTGCCGTCACCACGGAATGCGGGCCGCCGCGGGGATCCAATCCTGAGGTCATCCGGAAGAAGGGGGAGCTGCTGAGAGGGTCTGTGGACGCCATCAACGTGACCGACAACCAGACCTCGGTCGTGAGGATGGCATCGATCGCCTCCTGTGCGATCCTGAAGGAGATGGGGCTCGAGCCGATCGTGCAGATGGTGACGCGGGACCGGAACCGGATCTCCCTCCAGAGCGACATCCTCGGCGCTGCAGGCCTCGGGCTGAACGCCATTCTCTGTCTCTCCGGGGATCACCAGACCTTTGGCGACGACCCCGACGCGAAGAACGTGTTCGACATCGACTCGATCCAGTTGATCGAACTCGTCAAGATGATGAGGGACGAGGGGAAATTCCCCTCGGGTAAGGAGATCGACGGGCCGCCCAAGCTGTTCATCGGAGCGGCCTGCAACCCCTTTGCCGAACCGTTCGAGATTCGACCGATCCGGCTGGCCAAGAAGGTGGATGCCGGGGTCCAGTTCATTCAGACCCAGTGCATCTACAACCTGGACCGTTTCGAGAAGTTCATGGACGAGGTTCGGAAGCTGGGGCTCCACAAAGAGGTCAAGATCCTGGCGGGCGTCACGCCTCTGAAATCCGCCGGCATGGCAAAGTTCATGAAGAAGAACGTGGCCGGCATGGATATCCCGGACGACGTGATCAAACGGATGGCAGACACCCCAAAAGAAGAGCAGTCAGCCAAGGGAATCGAGATCTGCGTGGAATCCATCCAGCGTCTCCGGAAGGTCGAGGGGATCGCCGGTGCGCACATAATGGCCATCGAGTGGGAAAAGATGGTTCCGGTAATCGCGGAAAAGGCCGGACTGCTGCCCAGACCCGACATTTCGGTTTAGGGCGCATATTGCGTCCCATCCGGACCATAACCCCTCCGAAGGGGCCTCCCCCCTTTTTTTCAGTAGCTCAACCTCTGAGGATTGGAAAGTGGCGGGAAACATGCTGGCGGATATGCGATCCAGGGGCACGACGATCCCGGCTTCGGACGCACTCATTGCCTGCCTTTGCCTTCGACACGGCCTGGAGATCCTGACAACAGATCGCCATTTCGAGAAGATACCGGGTCTCAAACATCATAGATACAGAAAGAAAACCTGAAGCATTCAATCAGGGAGGAGATCTCAACAACAATGGGATCGGAAACAGAGAAGGATTACTATCGCAAGGTCGTGGATTCACTCGGATGGAGGCTTTTTGTCGTCTCTCCGGACTTCACGGTCCTGGCAGGCAACCGTCTGGCCACCGAGAAGGGCGGCCCCGAAGTCATCGGGAAAAAATGCCACGAGTACTTCCAGGGAGAGGGCGCGCCTTGCTCTTCCTGCCCTGTTCCGGAGGTCATGACATCCCGACGCCCTGTCGTAAGAAGGGCGATGAACGCGGGTGGCGGGCAAGACCAAAGCCACTGCTTGCAGGCAACTCCGATCTTCGACGGAGAAGAAATCGAGGCTGTGACCGTCCTGGACATCGATCTGGTCCATCTGCACAGCCTTGAAACCGAGCTGACCCGGTCGAATGCCTTCCTGCGCAACCTCATCATGAGCTCCGTGGACGGCATCATCGCTTCGGACATGAAGGGGAGAATCCTGATCTTCAACGAGGCCGCGTCACGAATCGGCGGATACACCATCGACGAGGCCCTGACATCACTGAACATCCGGGATTTCTATCCTGGCGACGGAGCAAGGGAGATAATGCGAAAACTCCGGAGTGAGGACTACGGGGGAAAAGGGAAACTCAAGTCCTGCGAGGTGGACTACCAGCGCAAGGACGGCACGATCTTCCAGATCCGACTCTCTGCAGCCATCGTGTACGATGGAGACCGGGAGGTCGCCTCGGTGGGTTTCTTCTACGACCTCCGCGAAAAGATCGAGATGGAGCGAACACTCGAGAAGACCCGGATCCAGCTCCTCCAGGCCGAAAAGATGGCCTCTCTGGGAAAGTTGGCCGCAGGGGTTGCCCACCAGCTCAACAACCCGCTTGGGGGCATCACCCTTTACGCCCAGCTCATGACGGAAGAATACCAGCTCGAGGATGCAGCAATGGAGGATCTGAAACGGATCATCGACGATGCGGAACGATGTCGGAACACGGTTCGAGAACTCCTGGAGTTTGCAAGACAGACGCGACAGGAGATCCGGTTGAATGACTTGAACCATGCGCTTTCCCAGACCCTGGTCCTCCTCGAGAATCAGGCCCTGTTTCACAACATCGAAATCGTGAAATCGCTGGAGCCTGACCTCCCGAAGGTCCCGTCCGACATCCAGCAACTCAACCACGTGTTCATGAACATCATCCTGAATGCAGCAGAGGCAATGGAGGGGACAGGGCAGCTCCGCGTGGAGACCCTTCCGTCCGACAACGGGAGCAGTGTGCTGATCCGACTCTCGGACACAGGTCCGGGCATCCCGACAGAGGTGCTCCCCCATATCTTCGAGCCCTTCTTCACGACCAAGGAGGAGGGAAAAGGCACCGGACTCGGCTTGAGCCTGGTCTACGGCATTATCGAGAATCACAACGGCCGCATCTGGGCGGAAAGCGAGCAGGGAAAGGGAACGACCTTCACGATCGAGCTGCCCATGGGCCAACCACCTGAACAGGAGTAGACAGTGAGCGAAGAGAGTCAGGATTTGCAGGTTCTCGTGGTTGACGACGAGCGAGACATCCGAGACGGGAGCGAGCGGATACTCACGCGAAAGGGCTACAACGTCACCAAGGCATCGAACGGCGAAGAGGCCCTTGCCTTCGTAGAGAAGACGCAATACGCGATCGTACTGCTCGACCTGAAGATGCCCGGCATGGACGGCCTGGAGGTCCTTCGCCTGATCCGCGAGTCCCATCCCGACACCCTCGTCATCGTGATCACCGGCTACGCGACGATTGAAACAGCGATCGAGGCGATGAAGCGAGGGGCTTATGATTTCATGCCCAAGCCCTTCAAACCGGATCAGCTAAGGATCGTAGTCGACCGGGCCATGGAGCGAAAGCAACTAACCGACGAAGCCAGACGCCTGGCAGCGGAGCGTCGGCGTACGCTCAAGGATCTTCACCTGGAGCAGAGCAGGACCCGGACCGTGATTCGTGCCCTGCCGGACGGGGTCATCGTCACCACGCCGGACGCACACGTGGCCCTGATGAACCCTGCCTGCACGCGCCTGATCGCCCTCCCCGGGGAGTTCCGGCCCGGGGAACACATCCGTCACTATGTGGAGGACGAAAGCCTCCGCGATCTCGTGACCCGCACCTCACGAGGCGAGGTGCCGGAAGAGCAGACCAGCCTCACCTATGAGTTCTCCACGGAAGGGGACAAATACCTGAGAGCCGATTCCACAACGATACGCAGTGAAACAGGAGAGTGTCTCGGCGCCGTGACGGTAGTTATCGACATCACCGGGCTCATGGTGCTCGACCGGCTCAAGTCCGAGTTCGTGGCCAAGGTGTCGCACGAGCTCCGCTCCCCCCTTTCGACGATTCACGAACAGCTTGCCATGGTCCTCGGCAAACTGACCAACGAGGCTTCGGTCGAGCAGCGACACCTCCTCACCCGGGCCAAGGAGAAGACCCGCGGCCTGATCACGATGATCGGCGACCTCCTCGATCTCGCCAGGATCGAATCAGGGTTGGTCACAAAAGACCGCAAACCGGTCGATGTGTCCGGCATTCTCACCGGTGTCGTCGAGTTCCTGGGGTCCAAGGCAAAGGGCAAAAAGCAGACTCTGACCCTGAGGCTTCCGGAACAGGGGCTCCCCCCGGTCTCTGCAGATCCCCAGTCCCTTGAGATCGTCTTCGGAAACCTCATTACGAACGCCATCCACTACACCGGAGAGGACGGCCGAATCGAGGTAAGCGGGACCACAAAGGACAATCAGGTCCGGATTGCTGTCAAGGACAACGGGTTCGGCATCGAGGAACGGCACCAGGAGAAGATCTTCGACAGGTTCTACCGGGTTAAGGATGACAATACCCGCTACATCACCGGGACGGGATTGGGGCTCCCGATCGTCAAGGGAATCGTCGAGGACCTGGGGGGGAATATCGGGTTGGAGAGTGCGCCCGGCAAGGGGAGCACCTTTACCGTCGTGCTTCCGTTGTCTTCAGAGAATCCCTAGTGGGGTGACCTGCCAATTTCGCTATTTTCATGAGAGTCTTGCCGTTTGGTGCTGTCCGGGGTTGCCTCTCCGATTTGCTTGGGCTCCGTCTCTCCCTCCCCCTACAAAGTCGCCCGGCACAAATCTCCGACGGAACCCAGGACAGCACCAAATGCATCAGGCTCTGTCCGGAACACATAGTGACACTTGCCTCTCGGCGCACTCGCCGGAATGTCTCATGAACACTGCCAAGAGAGGTTTAGGAGTGGGGTGGAGGGAGACCGTGCGTCAGGTTCCCAACAGGCTCTTCACGCTTTCGGTGATCTCTTCGGCAGAGGCGGGCTTGGGAAGATAGTCGTCAGCCTCTGTGCTCATCCCATCGTAGTGGGAGTACTGCGTGGTCCCGACGTGCGTGCTGACGGCCGTGAGCAGCACGATCGGTATGCCACTGTATTTTTCGTCCTTCTTGAGTTCCGCGCAGACCTCATAGCCGTCCTTCTCGGGCATCATCACGTCCAGAACAATCGCATCCGGCGGATTTGCCTTCACCTTCTCGAGCCCTTGCACCCCATCATAGGCCACCTCGACCTCGAAGCCGGCCTGCTCGAGGTATTGCTTCACGAGGTCCGCGAAATCCGGTTCGTCATCCACGACCAGTACTCTCTTTTTCTCGCTCATCCCGAAGATCCTCCTGCCGGTCCGAAGTTCTCTCGTACCACGAACAATTCACGTTTTTACATTACAAACACCCGAAAAGAAAGTCAACCTGCGCAGGGGTTGGGAGCCTCATCAGCGACCATCCGCAGAGCAGGTGGTATGAGGAATGCCCCTAGAAGGGGCACGTGATCACCAACTCAGTAGAAATCCCCCTGTGGTCGCTGATACATGAAGAAAAATTCTGGCTCATGGTTATTCGCTCAAGAAAAACAGATGGATTCTTTAGCGCCCTTTCTAAGTCCGACATGTCCTTTGGTCATCTTTTCCATGTTCTTATCATGAGCCAGGATTTTTCTTCGATAAATCCGGCCTACTCCACCGGCGGCGTTTGCCTCAGAGTTGGCAAAATGATTGAATACGCTTGGAACGGCAGAGCCTTTTCAATTCTCACCGGCAAAGCCGGTGGATTAGGCCGGATTTAGGGTGCAGCTCCGGTCCATTTGACAATGTCTCGGAATCTCCCTATAGTACTACAAATTCTCCGATCCACTCTCTCTAAAGGGCTGACTCCCAACCGAGAGGTGGACATTGGGTACGACCGGAAACGGTTGTGCCTCCCGTGCTTGGAAAGGAGAAGAGCTGAGGATCCGGCAGGCTCCGATCGCCGGAACGCATTCAGGCTTCCCTCTTCGGGAAGCTTTTTTGTTTCCCGCCGCTTCTCCCTTCCGAGGCAGTTCACCCGAGCAGCGTGTCTCATGCATCGAGCGAGCCTTGTGAATCTCGACTCATTCAACGTGCCGCCTCCCGGCAGGCATCTCCCCGTGATCCGGAGAGCGTGGAAGGAATCCCGGCTCGAGACGGCACGAACCGGCTCGCACAACCCCTTGAGGTAACCACAATGAAGGAGAAGAAAAATGGGAAGCGTGCGAAGGCTTGCGAAATTTGGGCTCATGGGATGGATGTCCGTCATCTTGTCTCTTGCCTTCATGATCGGGTGCTCGAGCAAGGATGAAGGCCAAGCACCTCCAAGGGCCCCACGAATCTCGATGTCCGTGTCCCTAAACCAGGTACCAACGGATCTAAGCAACCTACTCATGGAACGCTACTCCGTGGTCGAGGAGGACGGTACGGCCGGCGAGGTATGGGCTTTGCGTGTCTCAGACTGGTTGGATGACTTCTTTGGTGCAGAAGCTGGAGACTACACATACGATTTTATCAATAGCGACGAACAGAGCCTGCTGGAGTGCCTGGGAGGCATCGTGGACCAGCTTCCCGGCTACGATGATCTCGAACATGCCTTTTTCTATGACGACAGCGCGAACGAGAACGGACTGCGGATTCTCTGGGACGAGCAGAAGAGCGCCTGCTACTATGCCAACCTCATGGACCAGGGCTCTGTTGTGAGCCGTCCCGACTGGAGCATCCTTGAGAGGACGGACTGCTCCTACGTGATGGAGATGGGAAGCCCGGTGCCTGTTCACGAAGGAGAGACCGTACACGTCGAAGGAATCGCAACCATGGGGACCGACGTCATGGTATCGGGCCAGTTCGTCAAGTTCCACATCCAGGACGACACAGGTGGGATCTATGTGTTTGCCGACACAGACGCCACAGTCGAACTGGACGGTTATGACGGCACCCTCTTTAACGAATTGAACATCTACCCGGGCGACCGGGTCGCTATCAAGGGGACCATCGGATCACACAACGGGATGGTCGAGTTCTATCCGGTCTCGGGATACCATGTGACCGTTTTCGAACGGGGTGTGCAGATCCCGGCACCTGTCGTCGTGTTCGACTCGGTGGATGACATCTACGACAGCGCCTACACGTACGTGGGCGACCTGGTCCGGGTCAACGGAGTCGAATTGGACCCCGCATCTGTCTGGCCACCCTATGAAGAGAAAGCCAAGGAACTCGAGTTGAAGGCCGCCGGAGATACAGAGACACTCTATACGGACATCTACCCGGGATCCGGGATTCCGGGGTCTACGCCACCGGAGGGTTCTTTCGACCTGGTAGGCTGTCTCCACCGCGAAGAGGTTCAGGAAGGAGTGGCCTCCTACACGCTTTACCCGCGTGAGCTCTCCGACCTGAACCCGCTGGACGAGCCGAGTATCTCAGGGCCTCAGCTGAGCGTCTTCAAAGCCAGCCGGCTCGCAGAGGAGGTAACCGTGCCTCTCGCCGGCCTCCCCCAGTGCCTCTATGACACGGGCAGAACGAATCGCGGTCAACCCGTGGGCCCGGAGGCTATCGTGACCCTGGCGAGCCTCATCCCGCCCGAGGTGGCCCTGGATCCAAAAGACTGGATGTACAAGATCATTGCCAGCGATGGACGCCAGCCATCTGTGTCTCTCGAATTCGACCAGATGAAGAGCGGTGTGTTGTACGGCAGCGGGGAGGAGGTGAACAGCTACTTCTATCCTGACATGGGTCTGTCGCAGATCTTTTATCTGAACGACCTTAAGGAAATCGTGCTCTACCCACTCGGAGGCGGAGAGGGGCCCGAGCCTGGAGAGGCCGAGCACGGGCAGGGGGTCAACCTGATCATCAACGAGACAAACTACGCCGTGAACTTCGAGGACCTTCCGGGGCCGGGGCCAGACAACATTCTGGACCTAGTCGAGTTCGTACCCAGCGACATCATCAGTCTTTACACGATGGCTGGCTTCTTCAAGAAACTCGATCAGATTCGCGCCCTCTATGATTACCGCCTGGTTTCCTATGCAGGCGATCAGGAGTGCACCATAACATTGGACGAATTGCAGACCGGAGAGGTCGAGCTCACCGGCCTGGCGAACGTAGTGGCGCCAGAGGGCTGCGAAATCGCCGATCTCTTCACGATTGAGATGATCCGCAAACTCATCGTCTTCGTTGATGATGAAAGCGAGGGGCAGACCCTGTACTGGAGAGATCTCGATACCGACCCGATAGATGTCGGGGAAGGAGAGACGGAAGAAGTGGTGTTCTTCGACACCGTATTGAATGAGGTTGGCCTTTCACAGGATGACAAAACGCTCTATGACTATAACCTGCTGGCATCAGACAATTTCGGAACCGACTTCCCCTATGGACACGATCACCTCGAGGACATGTACTTCAACCCCCTCACGAATCGGGGCTCTGTCGACGACCAACGCATGAGAGAGAACACGAACGCAGGTCGCTACTCGTTAAAGGGGATTCTCAAGATCATATTAAGGGAGGTCCCGCAGGAAGCACCTTCGATCTTTGTGGACGATACCCGCGATACGGGTTGGCTCTCGGACCCACACAGCGGGGACACCTGCAACGGCTGCCACGTAAAGCGGGGCCAGGTCGTAGAGAATATGGAGGTCAACTGCGCCCAGTGCCACACAATGCCATGAGGCAAAAGGTCAGGGGTCAGGGATCGGGGATCAGGCCCCGCGCCCGAACGAGAAGCATGGAAGGGGTGGGAGCTAAACGCTAATAGCTAACGGCTAATAGCGAAAGGGCAAAGGCGAAACAGCCCCACCGGCGTCCCCTCTCCCTCTGGGAGAGGGTTAGGGTGAGGGACATTGCCAGGAGCAAGGGCTTGCCAAGTCGGAGCGAAGCGGAGGTGCCGAGCAATTACTGCGACGCGGCAATCCCCCAGCACAGAGGCTGTCATTCCGGCGGAAGCAGGAAGCCCGAGGCCCAGTGAGGCCGGGAGATTGCCACGCTTCGCTCGCAATATCCGCTTCTTGATCGGGCACGGGCACGAAAACGGAGCAACGGTTGGGAGCTAATGGCTAAAGATGAACCAACCCTTCCTGGAACTCAGGCGGCTGACCCGGGTCTTTGACACAAAGGTCGCTGTAGATGGGATCGATCTCAGCCTCTCCAAGGGGGAGTTCTTCGTGCTCCTGGGGCCGTCCGGATGTGGCAAGACCACCACACTCCGCCTGGTTGCAGGCCTGGACACGCCGGACCGAGGTGACGTCGTCCTGGGTGGACAGAACCTCGCAGGGCTGTCTCCACGAGACCGTAAGGTGGCCATGGTCTTCCAGGAGCATGCCCTGTACCCTCACATGCGCATCGAGGAGAACCTCGGCTTCAGCCTCAGAATGCAGGGAGTGCGCCGAAAAGAAATCAAGGCCCGCGTCTCGGAGGCGGCCGCTCTCCTCGGGCTGGAGCCGAAGCTCAAGCTCTGGCCTCACCAGCTCTCAGGAGGCGAAGCGCAGCGCGTGGCCCTGGGCAAGGCGCTGATGTGCAGGCCCACCCTGCTCCTGCTCGACGAACCTCTGAGCAACCTGGACCTCCCCCTGCGAAGAAAGCTGAGAGAGGAGATCCGAGCCCTCCAGCGCAGGAACGGGACGACCACGATCTACGTGACTCACGATCAAAACGAGGCCATGGCCCTGGGGGACCGCATCGGCATCATGTCCGAAGGCAGACTTCTGCAGGTGGGAACCCCGAAGGAGATCTACGAACGACCCAACTGCCTCTTCTCCGCCACATTCCTGGGCTCGCCGCCGATCAACCTGGTCTCAGGGGAACTCCTGCCGGAGCAGAGGGCCCTGCGCTGGGCCCTCGGGGCCCCACCCATCCCCCTTCCCGAAGGCGCCTCCCGCATCAAGGGGATTTCGTCGAGGGAGGTATGGGTCGCTTTTCGCCCGGAGGACATCCTCGTGTCCACCCGTTCGGAAAAGCCTTTCGACGTTCACGGGGAGGTGGAATTCGTTCAGGACATAGGCTACGAGGTGCGCCTCGTTGTCTCCTGCGGTGAGAACACCCTCCGGGTGCGATGCACTCCCCTTTCCCGCGAAATTCGAGAGGGAACGACGGTCTACCTGAAAATAAATATGGAGAAGATGTTTCTCTTTGATCGGGAGTCAGGAGAACGGATCGCAGTGGATGAGGGATGATGGAGAAACGAGTGTCCACGCGGGATGAGAAACCGATTTCAGCAAGCCCCTTCAGGCCCGCGAGAGGTGCTGTCATCCCGTACGTCTTCGTGCTGCCGGCCCTTGTCTATCTCCTGTTCTTCTGGGGATATCCCGCCGGGTACGCCTTCTTTCTCAGCCTGACGGATACCACCTTCGGGCCCGGGACCAGCCATTTCGTCGGCCTGGAAAACTACAGGCTGCTGCTCGAGGACCCTCTCTTCTGGATCTCCCTGAAGAACAGCAGCGTCCTCTTCGTCGCTTCCGTCCTCCTGGAGGTCTCCCTCGGCCTTGCGGTCGCCCTCTATCTGTCCGAGTCGGGAAAGCGCTGGAAGGGGATCCTGATCGTCGCCCTGCTGTTGCCGTGGCTCTTCTCGGAGATCGTCACGGCCATGACCTGGAGATCGATCTTCCACGAGCCCTTCGGCCTCTTGAATGGATTGCTGAGACAGGCCGGCATCACGGAGGTCCCCTGGCTGAGCCGACCGAACACCGCCATGGCAGCCCTTGTCATCGCCTCCCTGTGGCAGGGGGTCGGGATCTCCGCCATGGTGATCCTGGCCGCGCTCCAGGCCATTCCCCCCAGGCTGATGGACCTCGCATCGATCGACGGCGCGGTGGGCTGGAGGAGGTTCCTGCACGTCGTTCTCCCGCAACTGAAGGGAGTGTTGCTCCTGGACGGCATGCTCGTGGGCATCAAGTCACTCGGCTCCTTTACGCTGGTCTTCGCCCTGACCGGCGGAGGGCCGGGCCACGGTACGGAAGTGCTCGCCACCCACATGTATCGGTTGACCTTTTCGCACTACGAGCTGGGGCACGCCTCCGCCGTGGGGGTCTGCCTGGCCGGGTTGTTCCTCGGCCTCGTCTCGATCGTCTATTTGCTCCAACGAGGAGGGCCCGAACCGGGCCGCAAGGTACTGCCATGAAACGGATCGCTTCCTCTGCCCTGATGATACTGCTCCTCGCCTTCGTGGTCGGCCCGATCCTCTGGGTCGTCCTTACTTCGCTGAAGCCCGAATCCGAAATCCTGCGCCTTCCTGTGGTGTGGCTCCCAAGCTCGATCTCCTGGGAGCATTACGGGAGCGTGCTTTCAGACGTGGCGGTCCATCGATACATTGGCAACAGCCTCGTCGTGGCCGTGGCCACGGCCGTGCTGGCAACCCTTCTGGGAGCGCTGGCCGCCTATGGGTTCGGACGCTACCGTTTCCCGGGACGCTCGTTCCTGTTGGGCCTCCTGCTGCTGGTCCATCTCCTGCCCAACCTGCTAAGCATGACGGCCCTGTACCGCATCTGCGTCTCGGTTCACCTGCTCAACTCTCTGGTCGGGTTGATCCTGGTCAAGGCTGCAGGACTCAGCCTGGTCGTCTGGCTGCTGAAGGGGTACTTCGAGTCCCTGCCCCCTCAGTACGAGGAGATGGCCCGCGTGGATGGTTGCAGCCCCCTCGGGGTCTTCTTCCGGGTCGTCGTGCCCCTGCGTATTCGCGGGATCCTCGTAACCGGACTGTTCTTCTTCGCTCAATCATGGAAGAGCTTTTTTCTGCCCCTGTTGCTCATCAACCGAAAGCAAAAGATGACGCTGCCGCTGGGCATCTATCAGTACGTGGGGGAGCACGGATTCGAAATCGGAAAGATCTGCGCCCTGTCCGTGATCTCCATGGTTCCGATCCTGTTCCTCCTGTTTGTCCTGAATCGAATCGGATGGGAAAGCCTTAGGCCAAGTGGATAACGCATCCCGCAGGGATGTCCGCATGAGGGCGACAGGTGCAGGGATAAGAAGGCAAAAGCAGGTATTAGGTATTAGCCATTAGGTATTAGCCCACACCCCACCCCGTGGCGCGCGTTCTGATGGGAGGATTGGCTGGGAGCTAATACCTAACACCTAATACCTAACAGCCAGAGGTGAAAGGCGCCACCACGCAGCCCCGTGACGGTTTGGGCTGAGGAAAGACTGTGAAGAATCACTTGAACACTCTTCGCCACGTCGCATCACTGATCATGGTGACGACCCTTTTGGGCATGAGTTGCCAGCGCGAGGAACAGACATCGGAAAGGCGAATCACGGTTGCCCTGCCGCAGTGGTTCTCTCCTTCCGAGGACAGCCCGTGGCTCGAGAAGGCCTGGCAGACGATACGGGAAGAGAACCCGGAATGGGCCTTTGACCTGGAACTCGTACCCGGAAAGACAGAGCAGGTCCTGCAGAAGCTCAGGGTGGTCCATGCCTCGGGCGAGGGGCCGGACCTGGCCTGCGTCCGTCTGGAATCGATGCCCGCTCTTGTCGAGCAGGGCATTCTAGCGGCCATGGACGGCAAGTTACCGGCCCGGGTATGGGAGGCCCTGATACCCGCTCTCGTTCCGAGCGTGGAATGGCGGGGAATGCGCTACGTGCTGCCCTATGACATCGGTGTACGGGTGATCCTGTATCGCAGGGACCTGTTCGATGCGGCCGGGATCCCCTCGCCGTCCCCGACGTGGACCTGGGACGATCTCGTGGCCGGCGCCCGGAAGCTCACTCGGGACCTGGACGGCAACGGAACGATCGATCAATGGGGCTTCGGGGTCCCGGCAGCCAGGAGCCGAAAATCGATTCTCCAGTGGCTGCCCTGGTTCTGGGGCCTGGGCGGAGATCTGCAAGACAAGGACGGACAGATCACGCTCTGCACCCCGGCCGCGGTCGGGGCGATGCAGTGGTATCGTGACCTTGCCCACCGATATCGGGTGACTCCCCCCACCTTCTACGCGATGGATCAGGATACGATCTTTCAGGGGCTGGCCAGCGGCCTGTTCGCCATGACAGAGGGAGGGTCGTGGGAAAGGGCCATGCTGAAAAAGCACAGCCAGTACAACGACGAGATACGGATCGCCCCCCTTCCCAAAGCTCGCCCCGGAGGCTCGTCTGCCCCGCTCGTCGACGGATGGGGATTCGGGGTCCTGTCGCAGGACAAGGAGAAGCTACCCGTCCTGGTTCGCCTTCTCGAGCATCTCTGCTCCACAGAGCACCAGCTCGCCAAGTACCGTGGTTCCGGCATGCTGTCGCCATTCCAGCCGGTGTATCAGGATCCCCTTTTCACCCAGGACCCGGAGGGCAAAGTGCTGGCCGCTTCGCTCCGGGACGCAAGGCCCGCCCCTACCCTTCCGTCGTTCCCCTCCATCTCCGAGGCCCTCGAGATC
>JAUWSZ010000665.1 GCA_030609865.1 bacterium
CACACCGACACGAGAAATCTTCTGGCAGATTTCGCATCGATGGGTCTTCTACGCCCTGTCGTTCGCCACGATCGCGGCCATCTCGTGGGGACTCTTCAAGGGCATCCGCTTCGTCCGTCGAGGCGCAGCTTCTTCGGCGCAATCCATCCGGACGCTTGGCATTCGGGCGACCGTGGGCGATATTCTTTCGCACAGGCCCATGGCAGGGGAAGACAGCTCCCGTTGGTGGCACCTGCTCATCTTCTATGGGTTTGTGCTTCTCTTCCTTGTGACCTGCTACCTGATGCTGGCCCACTACGGGCATGAAGCCATATTCACGGGCACCCCTTACCTGCTCGTCACCCTTGTCGCCGATCTTGCCGGGGCCGGCGTCATCCTGGGGGTCCTCGTTGCCTTGTTCACGATCCGAAAAGACGCATCCCCGGCTCGAGACAGAACCGTTGGCAAGGCAGTGGTCCTGTCGCTTCTCGGTATGGTGTGTGTCACAGGCTTCCTCGTGGAAGGGCTCCGAATCCATGTGGAGGGTGATCCCTGGAAGATGTGGAGCCCTGTGGGGGCCGTCGCCTCGTGGCTCTTCCCTTCCGTCACCGGATCGGAAGGCCACGGGCTGTTCGAGGGGCTCTGGTGGCTCCACAGCATTCTGGCACTGGGGCTTCTTGCCTGGATCCCCCTTTCCGCACGGCTTCGGCACATGCTCTTCCTGCCCTTTCACCGCGCCACGACCCCCCTGGAACCCCGAAGCCCCGCGCCCTTTATAGACCTAAAAGCCCTACGCACATCCAACCCCTCCCCGGGTTCGGTCCGCCTGGGCATCGAAACGCCTGTGGACACCACGCAGAAACAGCGGTTGGGCCTCCTGGCCTGCATGGAGTGCGGGCGATGCGAAAGGCTGTGCCCTGCCTTTCAAACAGGGCAGTCCCTGACGCCCCGGAAGTATCTCCAGGACCTCCGCGAGTACGTGATACAATTTGGAGAAGAAGGGAAGGGGGCAGAAGGGCCGCCTTTTTCCCCCGCGAGCGAGGCAATCACACCATCTTCCCTGTGGGCCTGCAGGCTTTGCCGGGCCTGCGAGGAGCTTTGTCCGGCGGCAATCGAACACGTGCCCCAGATGATCGAGATCAGGCGTGCCGAGGTGCTGGGCCACGGAAGGCTTCCGGAAGAGGGCGCCGCTGCATTGCGAAACCTCATCCGTTCAGGCAACCCGTACGGTGCAGGCCCCCTGGAAAGGGCATCCTGGATCCGGGACCAACGAATTCCCGACCCTCCTGCGGAGAATTCTGGGAAGGCCCTGTTCCTGTGGACAGGCTGTTTCCAGTCAGGGGACGAGCAGAAGCCGCGAGTGCTTTCGTGCCTGGTGGAGCTTTTGACGAACCTCGAGGTTCCCTTTTTCATCCCGGAAGACACTTCCTGCTGCGGCGATCCTGCCAGAATCCTGGGGGAAGAGGATCTGTTTCAAACCCTGGCGAGAGAACAAATCAAGGAAATCGAGGCATCGGGCGCCGACCGGGTCCTGGTTCACTGCCCCCATTGCTACACAGTCCTGAAGGATGTCTATCCCCTCCAGGGGGCGCGGTTTTCCGTGATCCACACGAGTGAATTGTTTGAAGGCCTGATTCACGAGAAAAAACTCCGGGGCCAGGGCTTTCCGAACCCCCTGTCCGTCGTGTATCATGACCCATGCTTTCTCAGTCGATACCAGGAACTCGCCGATTCCCCGAGATCCGTTCTCGAGGGCCTTCCCGGACTCCAGCTCAGGGATCCGCCTCGTGCCCGAAGGGAAGCATACTGCTGTGGGGCCGGGGGAGGGCACTTCTTCATGGATCTCGATCTCGAGGAGAGGCCATCCTCGCAGCGCCTGGAAGAGATGCTCGCACAGGGGTCTGAAGTCCTGGCAGTATCGTGCGGTTTCTGTTTCTCCATGTTTGACGATGCCCTGAGGCGGCTTCCGGATCCGCCATCCTTGCGGATCGCTGACTGGCTGGAGCTGCTCAAAGAAGCGAGCGGGAAGTAACGAAACGATGAAAGGTTCGATTTCCCATACACACCCGGAAACAAGGAGAAGAAACATGGACTTTGCCGTATCCGAAAAGCTGCAGACGATCCTGGACATGATCCATGAGTTCATCGAAAAAGAGTTGATTCCCCGGGAAGCCCAGTTCGCCGGTAAGGACTTCAGCGAGATCGAGCCCGAGATCGAGGAACTGCGCAAGATGGTCCGACAGATGGAGCTGTGGGCGCCACTCCACCCAAAGGAGTACGGCGGCATGGGCTTGACCCTGATGGAATACGCCGTGGTTGCCGAGGCACTTGGCTACACGCCCTTGGGCCTGTATGTGTTCGGATCCCAGGCCCCGGATGCGGGCAACATCGAGATCCTGCACAAGTTCGGCAACGACGAGCAAAAGGAGAGGTACCTGCGACCGTTGATCGAGGGCAAGATCCGCTCCTGCTTCTCCATGACCGAGGTCGAGGTGTGTGGGTCGAATCCGGTCTGGTTGCTGACCACGGCCGTGAAGGACGGTGACGACTACGTCATCAACGGCAACAAGTGGTACACCTCCTCGGCCGACGGCGCGGAGTTCGCCATCGTCATGGCCGAAACCAACCCGGAGGACGAGTCTCCGCACCTGAAGGCGAGCATGATCATCGTGCCCCTGGGCACACCCGGCATGAGCATCGTGCGCAATATCTCGGTCATGGGCCACGTGGGTGACGGCTGGGCCTCCCACGCGGAAGTCCGGTACGACAACTGCCGTGTCCC
>JAUWSZ010000232.1 GCA_030609865.1 bacterium
CACTACGCGCTCGCCGCCAAGGTGCCCATGCTGGAACCCGCCGATTCACAGGAAGCCTACGAATTCATCGGCCAGGCGCTCGATATCAGCGAACAATATGACACGCCGGTGCTCTTCAGGGTCACCACGAGGGTGTCGCATTCCAAGGGCCTGGTCGAGAGGAATGCGAAGAGGGTAAGGCATCTGAAAGAGCCCGGCTTCGTGAAGAACCCTCCCAAGTACGTGATGGTGCCTAACTTCGCCCGGCAGCGACACGATTACGTAGAGCAGCGGCTGGTTCGCCTCCACGAGCTTTCGGAAACGACCCCGATCAACCGCATCGAATGGGGCCGGCGCGAGGTCGGGATCGTCACGAGCGGCGTGGCCTACCAGTATGCCCGGGAGGCGCGACCCCGGGCCTCCTTCTTGAAGCTGGGGCTGACGCATCCCCTGCCCAAGAATCTGATACGGGACTTTGCGGAGGGAGTGAAAAAGGTCTTCGTGGTCGAGGAACTGGATCCGTATCTCGAAGATCAGATCAAGGCCCTCGGAATCCCGGCCGTCGGAAAAGAGCGTTTCCCGATCTGCGGAGAACTCTCGCCGGAAATCGTGAAGCAGGGCCTGAGCGGAAAAAAACGAAAGAAGACCGCATCCCCACCGGACATCCCCCCGAGGCCCCCTGCGCTCTGCCCCGGGTGCCCCCATTCGGCTTCCTTCTACACGATGAAGAAGCTCAAGCTCAACGTGATGGGCGACATCGGCTGCTACACCCTGAGCGTAGCCCCTCCCCTGGAGACCATGGACTCCACCCTCTGCATGGGGGCCAGCATCGGCATGGCCCACGGACTGGACAAGGCCCTGGGTCCGGATCCCGAATCGCGCAGCGTGGCCGTCCTGGGAGACAGCACCTTCCTGCACAGCGGCATTTCTTCGCTCATGAACATCGCCTACAACCGAGGGAATTCGACCACGGTCATCCTGGACAACCGGACCACGGCCATGACCGGATTCCAGGAGCACGCCGCCACCGGACGGACCCTGCAGGGAGAGGAGACGCCCGAGGTTGATTTCGAGGCGCTGGGCAAGGCGCTCGGGATCGATTCGGTCCGAACGGTCGATCCCTACGAGATGAAGGACCTGGAGAAGGCCCTGAAAGAGGAAGTGGAGGCACCCCACTCTTCCCTGATCATCGCCAGGAGGGACTGCCTGCTCTTGAAGCTCGGCGAGCGAAAGACGCCCAAGACCGTCGATCCGGAAAAATGCGTCGGGTGCAACCTCTGCCTCCTCACGGGCTGCCCGGCCCTCAGTCAGACACCGGACGGCAAGGCACAGATCGACAGTGTCATCTGCAACGGATGCCCGATCTGCCAACAGATATGCAAACTCGACGCGATCAGCGACCTCTCGTACGACTAGGAGACCCCAAGCATTGAAAGCTCAAAACATTTTTATCGCCGGCGTAGGGGGACAAGGCATCCTCCTGGCAGGAGAAATCCTCTGCCTCGTTTTCATGGAAGCGGGCCTGGACGTGAAGAAGAGCGAGGTCCACGGAATGGCGCAAAGGGGGGGATCGGTTACCAGTCACGTCCGTTGCGGTCACAAGATCTTCTCCCCTCTCATCCCGGAAGGGCAGGCGGACATCTTGATGGGCTTCGAGGCCCTCGAGGCCCTGCGGTGGGTCAATTTTCAGAAAGAGGACGGCGTTCTCCTCGTGAACAGGCAGAAGATCAACCCGACAACGGTGACGTCCGGGAGGATGAAATACCCGAACCGCATCTACGATGTTCTCAAGAAGAGGCACCCGAATACCCGGATCGTCGACGGCCTGAAGCTTGCGCACAAGGCCGGTGATGTTCGAACGGTCAACAGCGTGCTCGTGGGGGCGATCTCCCGGGAAGTCGACTTCCCTAAGGAGATGTGGAAGAGGGCGATCTCTCAAAGAATCCCGGAGAAGTTCGTGTCCGTGAACCTGCACGCCTTCGAACTCGGCAGGGGTCGATAGAGCGGGGGGAAGATCACGTTGTACTGGAACGAAGCATCCGAGTGCTGCAGCCGGGAAGACCTGGAGAAGTTGCAGCTGGAGAGGCTGCAAGGGCTGGTCGAGAGGGTTTACCGACAGGTGCCCTTCTACCGAAACAGGCTCGAAGAGGCCGGCATACGGCCTGAAGACATCCGCAGTCTCGACGATCTCCAGAAGATTCCCTTCACCACCAAGGCCGACCTTCGCGACAACTATCCTTTCGGCCTCTTCGCCGTTCCGATGGATGAGATCATCCGCCTTCACGCGTCGACCGGCACCACGGGAAAGCCTACCGTGGTCGGGTACACCCGGAACGATATCGAGACCTGGGCAGAGGTGATGGCCCGCACCCTGGTCTCGGCGGGCGCGCACAAGGGGGACATCATCCAGGTCGCCTACGGTTATGGCCTGTTCACCGGAGGCCTGGGCGCCCACTACGGGGCCGAGAAGATCGGCGCCGCGGTCGTACCGGTCTCGACGGGGAACACGAAGCGGCAGATCACTCTCCTCGAGGACTTCGGCACCACGGTCCTGTGCTCGACTCCTTCCTATGCCCTCTACCTGGCAGAGGCGGCGGAAGAGAGGGGGGTGGCGATCCGCGACCTTCCCCTGAGGGTGGGCGTGTTCGGCGCCGAGCCCTGGACGGACAACCTGCGAAAAGAAATCGAGAAGAAGCTCCATGTGTCCGCCATCGATATCTACGGGCTGAGCGAGATCATCGGCCCCGGCGTAGCATCCGAGTGCGAGGCAAAGGATGGCCTCCACATCATGGAGGACCATTTCCTGCCCGAGATCATCGACCCGATCACGGGCGAGCCCCTGGGTGAGGGCCGGACCGGAGAACTCGTGGTCACGACCCTGACCAAAGAGGGCATCCCGTTGCTCCGGTACCGCGTTCGGGACATCACCCGGCTGACCCGGGACCGATGCCCGTGCGGCAGGACGACGGCCCGCATGGAGCGCGTCACAGGGCGCTCGGATGACATGCTGATCATCCGGGGAGTCAATGTGTTCCCGTCCCAGATCGAGAGCGCTCTGCTCGAGATTCCCGAGGCGGCGCCACACTACCTGATCTACGTGGACCGGGTGAAGGCCCTGGACAACCTGGAGATCCATGTGGAAGTATCGGAGGAGATGTTCTCGGACGAGGTCAAGGAGCTGGCGAAGATCGAGAAGCGGATCAAGGCGGAGGTGGAGAGCATCCTGGGCATCGCGGTGCAGATCAAGCTGGTGGAGCCGAGATCGATCACCCGGAGTGAGGGCAAAGCGGTAAGGGTGATCGACAGAAGAAAAGAATAGGGGTCGGGGATCAGGGGTCGGGGACCAGGCCCCGCGCCCGCTTACGCGCCCGAGCCCGCGCCCGAACGAACGAGCGGACTGCATCGGAGCGAACACCCAATAGCGAAAGACACAAGAGCAAAAGCTAAAACAAGCCGTCATTCCCGCCCCCGCCTAAAGATTGCGGGGACAGGCTCCGGCGGGAATCCCTCGGCACAGTGAATTCCTTCTCCCCTTTGGGGAGAAGGTCAGGATGAGGGGGAGCTTCCAATGATCGTAAAGCAAGTTTCCGTTTTTCTCGAGAATCGCGCGGGACGGCTTGCTGAGGTCACCGGGATTCTGGCCGACCAGAAGATCAACATCCGGGCCCTCTCCCTGGCCGACTCGGCAGACTTCGGCGTCCTGCGGCTGATCGTTGACGACGTCGAGAGGGCCAAGTCCATCCTGAAACAGGAAGGGCTGACCGTAGGGGAGACCGATGTGGTTGCCGTCGAGGTCCCGGACAGGCCCGGCGGGCTCGCTCATCTTCTGCAGGTCTTCAAGGACGAGAACGTCAACGTGGAGTACATGTATGCCTTCGTAAAGGCCCCTTCCCAGAGCGCGGTCATGATCTTCCGGTTCGACGACCCCCACAGGGCCCTGGAGGCACTCCAGGGCAAAGGGATTCGAACCATCCCCGGCGCTGAACTCTACCACATGTAGCATCAAGCAAAGAAGCTACCAGACAGCCTCCACATCCGTGAAATCCAGGATTTTACGGTCCGATGTGAGGATAGGCATACCCAGTATTCTCGAGGTCGCAACAACAATTTGATCTGCCGGATCGTTATGGAAGCCACGGAGCATGGTACTCTCCACCGAAATTTCCGGGGACAGATCAGCAACATACACATGGTATTCATTCAGTGATCGCCTGATCCACGTGAGCGTCGGTATAGAAAAGGAAATCCTTTTCTTCTCCACCAGCTTCGCCAATTCCCAACAGGAAATAGCTGATATCCATCTTCTGTCCGCCTCTTCAATCGCCCTTCTTGCCCTCCTGGAGAAAGCACTCTTCCTTTCGATCGCTAACCAGATCCAGACGTGCGTGTCCAGAAGTATGTTTGTCACTTCACGGCCTCCCATTCATCGTCGGCTACCGGAGACAGGATGTCACCGACAAATGTAACCGTGTCTTTTAGAGGAACATTCGTCTCTTCATGATCGACAGGAATCACCTCAGCGATAGGCTTGCCGCGCTTGACGATAAGAATCCTCTTCTTTTGGTTCATGACGTCGTTTAGGACCGACAGGCACGTGGCCTTGAATCTTGATACGGATATCGTTTCCATATCTGCCTCCCCGCCAATATTAACCATGGTCAAATAACCATAGTCATTTTGCTCTTGTTTCGTTTCTCTGTCAAGCCCAATGTTTGGGGTCAGGTCTTGCCTTTGAACATTTTACTGTCGATCCTTCTTTCTATCCTCGCGGAAAAATGTTCAAAGGCAAGACCTGACCCCTTGATCTCGGGGCTAGCGTCCGCTTCTTGCTCGGTATGCCGCCTCGAGCTTCTCGGCTGCCAGGGAGAGGGTCTCGTCGGTCTTGCAGAAGCAGAAGCGAACCAGGGTTCGTGCCAACTCCTTGTGCGCCTCGGAATAGAAGGCGCTCGGCGGTATGGCGCCGACGCCCACCTCTGTCGTGAGATATCTGCAGAAGTCCGCGTCGTTGTCAAAGCCCCAAGACCCGCAATCCGCGAGGATGAAGTAGGTCCCTTCGGGCACATAGGCCCGAAAACCACTCTCTTCGAGGGCCTGCACGAGGAAGTCCCGCTTTTTCTGGTACATCTCTTGAAGCTCAGCGTAATATTCCCGCGGGCCCGCCTCCTCGAGCGCACAGGCCACGGCCTCCTGGAGTGGCGTGGTGACTGCATAGGGCACCCACTGGTGCACCTTGCGAAGGGCCTCTGAAAGGGCCGGCGGCGCCACGGCCCAGCCGATCTTCCAGCCCGTGACCGAAAAGGTCTTGCCCGCGCTGTCCAGGGTGACCGTCCGCTCCCACAGGCCCGGCAGGGACGCCATGCGAATATGTTCGAGCCCGTCGAAGACCATCCTGTCGTAGA
>JAUWSZ010000226.1 GCA_030609865.1 bacterium
AGAAACACTGGCCCTCTGCAATTCCATCTGTTAGAATATTTGTGTCTCGGTTCTGAAGGAACGACACCAGTAATTCATGTTTGATCTGGAAGAGGGAGTCGGAGTAGGAATGCTCATTACTGAACACCCCCTCAACAGATCCCAGCGAGCGCTACTAACGCACTGGGCTCCTGCCTCAGGTGATGACGCCAAGTCGTCTCAGAGGGTAAGGGTGGCAGATGCGGGCCGGTGGGATCCAGTGGTCTATCAGTCGCTTCATTCGCGGCCAGGTCATCTTGGTTTTCTGGCTTCTCCGCCGAAGCGAACGCCACCAGAGCCAGATCACTCGATAGCGAAAGAGCGCCAGCGCACGGATGTTCCCCGGCACGCCGTAATACTGGCCGTGACCGCGAACCACCGATGCCAGCCACTTTCCCACCTCCGGTACAGGATCATGCAGCCGTCGCCGAAGGTCGTACTTCACGTCCTTCAGTTTGGATTGCAGCCTCTTGCGCATGGTCTGGCGCAAGACCGTAAACATTCCATTGCTTCTCTTCTTCGCGCAGATGTGCGTGAAGCCGAGAAAGCTGAACGTTTCCGGTTTGCCCAGCCCGGCTTCTCTTCGGTTCTTGGCCGCATAGGGACCAAACTCCAGGAGCCGCGTTTTGTTGGTATGCAGTTCCAGCCCGAACTCCGCCAATCGCTCACGGAGATCTTCGAGGAACTGCTGTGCAACGCCACGATGCTGAAAGCCCATCACGATATCGTCAGCGAAGCGAACGACGATCACGTCGCCCATTGCCCACTGCGTCCTTCGTTTCTGGACCCAGAGGTCGAATACGTAGTGCAGGTACACGTTCGCCAGCAGCGGACTGATGCTGCCGCCTTGAACGGTACCTTTATCACTAAATATTCGCTTCCCATCTTCCAGCACGCCGGCGTTCAGCCATTTCTGGATGAGACGCACAACGCGCCGGTCCCCGATCCGGTGCTCGATGAACTTCACCAGCCATTTCCGGTCGATGGCGTCGAAAAATCCGGAAATGTCTGCATCCAGCACCCAATTCACCTTCTTCGTCAGCAGTCCCGTGTAGAGCGCATCCAGCGCATTGTGCTGGCTACGTCCCGGCCGGAACCCGTACGAGAAGCCGAGGAAATCAACTTCGTAGATTGCGTTCAGCACCCCGACCGTAGCCCTTTGGACAATTTTGTCCTCCAGTGTGGTCACGCCCAGCGGTCTTTTACGTCCGTCAGGCTTTGGTATGAACGTTCTACGGGTCGGCTTCGCCCGGTACGCCCCGCGTTTCAGCCTATGGGAGAGATTTTGGAGGTGTTCCTCCAGCTTTTCTCCATAGTGCCGCCACGTTACACCATCCACGCCCGGTGCGACATCGCGCTTGAGACCGAAGTAAGCCTCCCGGAGCGTGTCCGTGCTGTAAATGTGGTGCAGGAGCGCTGTGAACCGCAACAACTTATCCCTCGTCGCAGCTTGACGTACCCGCTCGAGCGCACTTTGCATGCGAGCCCGGCCTTGTGTCCGGAGCATGTTTTGCTCTCGCGTGTTCCCTTTGGCCAACCGTCTTCCCTCCATCCCCTCCGCCACCGGAGGTCCAGTGTTGTTCGAGGATTTCTTCGGTACTACACAGTTGTCCGACTTCCCACGATCGTTCGTCATCGGCGTACGTCCTTGGACTTCCCGATGCGGCCCGCGCTGCCATCTTTGGCGGGCAATTGTGGGACATCCCGGTTCCCGTGCAAGGTGCATCCGTGCATGCATGGGGTCTCTGACCGCGCAGGGTCCAGGGGAAACTCGCGATATCGCTTCCGCTGGTGTGGCCTTCCCCATCCTCCTACTGGGTCGGCACCCCGGAGTGAGTTTCTTTCGCGGCTCAATACCCAGCCTACACGTTCCCCTGTCAACGCTTCACTGGCATCGTTACCGATACCAGCGCATGACTCGGAGTCGTTGTGGGTCGCTAGCCTTTCAACGTGTGAAACTTTCATTCACAACACCTTGCCGGTTTGACCGGCGCACAGGAGGAACACCCATGCGTCTGATTCTCTTAGGTGGCCCGGGGGCGGGCAAAGGCACGCAAGCCAACTACATCAAGGACAAATATTCGATCCCGCAGATTTCCACGGGGGACATGCTTCGGGCAGCCGTCAAGGCAGGCACCGACCTTGGCAAGGAGGCCAAAGGATACATGGATGCGGGCGGCCTCGTGCCGGATGAAGTCATCATCGGGCTCGTCAAGGAGCGGATCAAGGAGCCGGACTGCGAAAAAGGTTTTCTTTTCGACGGGTTTCCCAGAACGATCCCCCAGGCCGACGCCATGAAGGATGCAGGCGTGCCGATCGACGCGGTGGTCGATATCCATGTACCGGACGAGGAGATCATCAAGCGGATGAGCGGCCGACGGGCACACCTGGCCAGCGGAAGAACCTACCACGTGATCTTCAACCCCCCCAAGGTGGAGGGCAAGGACGACGCGACGGGCGAGCCCCTGGTTCAGCGCGACGACGACAAGGAGGATGTCGTCAAGAAGCGGTTGGACGTTTACCACGAGCAGACCGAGCCCCTGATCGACTACTACAAGAAGTGGGAGGCCACGGGTGAGGCAGACGCGCCCCAGTATGTCCGCGTCGAGGGCGTAGGCAAGGTGGAGGAGATCCGCGACAAGATCTTCGCAGGTCTGGATACCGTGAAGTAACTCTTCCTCGTTTGCTGTCCGCACTCGGCTCGGGGGGCGGTTCCCATAGGATCGGGATCGCCCCCCGATTCATTTCTTGAGTTCTCCTTTGCTTCAGAACCTCCCAAGAAAATCGATTGACATGGCATGAGGCAAGTAATACCATTACTGGTATTACCCACTCCTACTAGGGGGATGAATCATGCGTGTTACGACCAAGGGGCAGGTAACGATACCGCAGCATATTCGGGAGAAGCTCGGCATAACGCCGAATACAGAGGTTGACTTCGTAGAGGAGAACGGGAGGGTCTTGCTAAAGAAGAGGAAAGGGGCGCCAAAAGGGAAGAGCAGGTTTCGGAAATACCGAGGAGCTGCAACCGTCAGGATGTCGACAGAGGAAATAATGTCCCTGACCAGAGGAGAGGAATGAGAGGCGTATTGGTTGACTCGAACGTGCTCCTGGACGTCTTCCTGGAGGATCCTTCCTGGGTTGAGTGGTCTGAATCAGTACTCCACGAATACGGCGCTTCTTCCCCGCTGTACATCAATCCCATCATCTATTCCGAAGTCTCCATCGGCTTCGAGCGGATCGAAGAGGTCGAGAGGGCGGTCAGGGGCTGCGGCCTGGAGATGATCGAACTCCCCAGGGAGGCTCTCTTTCTTGCCGGCAAGACCTTCCTTCAATACAAGAAACGCAAGGGCATCAAGCGCTCTCCATTGCCGGACTTCTTCGTGGGGGCGCACGCAGCCGTAGAGAGACTACAGCTGATAACAAGGGACACCCGACGGATCCGCTTCTACTTCCCCACGGTCGAGTTGGTCTCACCGTATACCCAGACCGTCTGATCCTTCAACGTCCTGCCGAACCCCAAATTCCACGCCATCAACCGCTCCCATTCCTCGTCCGTGTACACGAGGACATCGGTGCTGACAGGCAGGGCGGATGTATCGAACTCAACCGCTCGCCTTTCGAAGGCTTTGCTCGACTCATCGACGATGATGACGGCATCCAGGTCGCTCCCGACACCCCACTCCCCTGTGGCGTAGGATCCGAAGTAGCCGATCGCTGAGATTCTCGGATCATCACTTCCCGTTTGTTTCGCCCACGCACGGAATGCGGAAGTGACCGTGGCCTCGTCAGGCCATCTGAACACGACAGAATTCAAGGATCTCACGGGCATAATTTATGGCCTCTGTGCTCTGCAGGCGCCCATAGTGCTCGTAGGGCGCTCCTTCGGGGTGTCCATTCGCGTACCTTGTCGGGACATAGAAGTTGTCGAGAACCTTGCCCTTCTCCCCCAACTCCTCGGGAGGCTCCGCCTGCTTTGGCAACTCCTGGATCAGACGGGCAACAGAATGGCCCCAAGCCTCTTGTCCGCAGTGCAGGTGCAAAGCCTTTACGGCCTTTTCGGCAGCCTGTTGGGCCGCGAAGCATGCCCATTCGTGTCGATCGGCCCCCTGAGAATCGACGGCTTGATCGAGGTCTCTCCACGCCTGTTTCATCCAGTCCTTTGAGCGGTTGGGCATTTTCCGGCACCTCCTGCGGAAGCTGGAAGAGGCCTTCTGACCAGCGGGGCTTCCTGCCCAGCAATATAGGCTGGATCACGGAACACGGTCAAGGAGCTTGACACTCGAGGTCTGAATCGAGGTGGGACTCGGAAGGCACTGGAGACCCCTGTCCCCGGGGCTTGATCATTCTCAACCTTTCCATCAGAATTCCTTGGTTAGGAGGCTGATCGAGAATATGCTTCTCCTGCGATTCGGCACCGCCTCCTGGGATCTGATGCGTACAAACTCGAAACCCATGTGGAGGACCTCTCAAATGGAACGAAGACGGCCGCGAGAAGCCATCGCAACGCAAGCTGCCCCCGCCGCGATAGGCCCGTACTCACAGGGAATGGTGTGCGGGAACCTGCTCTTCATCTCCGGGCAACTGCCGATCGATCCTGCATCCGGAGAGCTGGTCTCCGGGAGCATTCAGGAGAAGACCCATCAGGTCTTAAAGAATCTCCGGGCGATCGCAGAGGCGGCCGGGGCCGGTCTCGAAGGCGTCGTCAAGACGACCGTCTTCCTGAAGGACATGAACGACTTCGGAGCGATGAACAGCGTCTATGCGGAATACTTTCCCGACACCCCGCCCGCCAGGGCCGCCATCCAGGTTGCCGCCCTCCCAAAGGACGCGGACATCGAGATCGAGGCCGTGGTCCACCTGCCAGACTGACGGGCGACACGCAGCGGCTACGCCAATCATCTATTCAGGGAAGAGAGCCATAAGAAAGCCTTTTTCGGCAAAAATTGAAGGCAGCAACAAGAACCAGTCCCACCCCAAGAAACATCGTGACGGAAGGCCCGACCGAGAAATCAAAATAGTATGCGAACGACAGCCCCAGGATGGATGCTGCTGCGCCGCTCCCCCAGGCCATGGACCAACGAAGCGCCCAGCCTGATGCCAGCACCGCGGATAGGGTGGCAGGAATGATCAGGAAGCCGAACACCACGACTACGCCCGCGATTCGAACAGCCAGCGTAATTACAATGCCCATTAAGGCGTAGAAGAGAAAATCCCACCACAACACATTCATACCCGCCTTCAATCTGCCTTCGTAGTCCTCGGAAATCATACGGATCTGCTTTCGAACCAGAAAGAAGCAGAAACCCACCAGAGAGAAGCAGAGAACGCAGAGCTGGAGATCAGACCGTGTCGTCCAGAGAATACTCCCGGCCAGCATCTGTTGAACATGAACGTGGCCGCCAGGAGCAACACCAAGCAT
>JAUWSZ010000641.1 GCA_030609865.1 bacterium
CACCTTAGAAATCGGGGACAGCCACCGATCTAGAGCTTTCATCGCCTTCCCTGTTCCGGGCACGGGCACGAAAAGGGGGGCTAAATGCCCAACAGCTAATAGCCAAAAGACAAAGGCAAAAGGGATCAGGGGTCAGGCATGCAGAACGAGACGCAGCTCTTCCGCCCTTCGCCTTTGCTCGCCGGATCGCGTATCATGCAAAACAGGAAGAATCTAGAACCCCTCCGGAGAGCCACCTTTGGCGCCACCGAGGGGGCATACCCACGCGGGCCCTATGGCAGAGAAATCACGCGAGGCCTCAGGATCCAGGAAAGGACGCTGTGTCAACCGAAACCGTTCGCATAGGCGACAAAGAGATCATTCTGGTAGGTACCGCACACGTTTCCAGGGACTCGGTCCAAGAGGTACGGGAGTCGATACAGGCCACGAACCCGGATGTGGTGGCCGTGGAGCTGTGCAAGCGAAGGTATGATGTGCTCAGGAACCCGAAAAACTGGCAGGACACCGATATTGTGGGGATCGTCCGGGAAAAGAAGGCATCCTTCCTATTCGCGAACCTCGTCCTGGCGGCCTTTCAGAAACGCATCGGCGAAAAGCTCGGCGTCCGGCCCGGCCAGGAGATGCACGAGGCCATCCAGGTGGCCGAGGCCGCAGACATCCCGGTGGCCCTGATCGACAGACCCGTCCAGATCACCCTCCAGCGAACGTGGCGAAAGCTCTCCTTCAAAGAGCGCTTCATGTTGATCGCCTCGTCGATCACCGCCATCTTCGAGACAGAGGATCTGGACGAGGATACGATCGAAAAACTCAAGGAGAAGGACGTTCTCACAGCCGCTGTGGATGAAATCGGAAAGAGGGCCCCGACGGTGAAAGAGGTGTTCCTCGACGAGCGGGATGCGTACATGGGCAAGAAGATCTCAGACCTCGAGGGGAGCAGGATTCTTGCCGTGGTCGGCGCGGGTCACTTGCAGGGCCTGACGGAGCAACTCAAGGACCCGATCGACGACGTCTCCCCCCTCGAATACGTGCCGGAAAAGAAGAGGGCATTGTGGAAATGGCTCGTTCCCCTCGTGATCTTCGCCCTGGTGGCAGGCGGGTTCTATTTCGGAGGGGCGGACAGGGGCGTAGAGATGGTGAAGTGGTGGTTCCTGAGCAACGCCGTATTCGCCGCCCTCGGGACCGCGCTCGCCCTTGGACACCCGATCTCGGTAATCGTCGCGGCCTGTGCATCGCCCATTACCTCCATGAACCCAACCCTCGCGGCCGGTTGGTTCGCGGGGCTGAGTGAAGCGTACTTGAGGAGACCCAAAGTTTCGGATTTCGAGCGGCTCCAACAGGACATACTCACTGTCAGAGGATTCTGGAAGAACTCGGTCACTCGAATCCTGCTGGTCGTCGTGTTTGCCAACCTCGGAAGCTCGGTCGGGGCGTACTTGGCCATGCCTATTCTAACCAAAATCATCTTCGACACTTAGGAGGAGCTGTGATGCTGACCAAGGCAGATGATTTCCCGATCCACCAGCGACCCGATCCGATCGCCAAGCCCGGAACAGACAAGAATTTCTACGATCGCTATTTTTTCAACGGCTACGCAAGGGAAGGCCAGCAGTTCTTCGCCCTTGCCCTGGGCGTGTACCCGAACCGGAACGTCATAGACGCATCGTTCTGCGTGATTCACGACGGCATCCAGCACAATCTGAGGGCCTCGAGACACTTGGGCGGGGAACGGATGGACATCCATGTAGGCCCGATCTCCATCGAGGTCCTCGAGCCGCTCCGGTCACTGCGTATCCGCGTGGACGACAGCGAGAACGGAATAAAGGCGGATCTGACCTTCACCGCTCGAGCCCTGGCCCTGGAGGAGCCCCGCTTCACCCGCGAGCTCGGGCCCGGCCTGTTGATGGACTACACGCGCCTCACCCAGAACGGCTGCTATCACGGAACCATCGAGGTCAAGGGAGACCGCATCACGATCACGCCCGAGGCCTGGCTGGGGACCCGGGACCGGTCCTGGGGCATACGGCCGGTCGGAAAGGCCGACGACTCCGCGCAACAGGCCCTGATGCTCCAGTTCTACTGGCTGTGGGCACCGATGAACTTCGAGGACTGCATCGCGCTCTACGACCTCAATGCGGACGAAAAGGGCAAACCCTGGCACACCCACGGCGTCATCGCCCCGCTCCACGACGGCACCCCGGAAACGATGAAGGCTGTATCCAGCCGTATTCACTACCGTTCCGGAACGCGCCACGCAGAGTCCGCGGAGATCATCTTTCAGCGAGAGAGCGGAGATGAAATCGTTCTCGAACTGGAGCCCCTCTACCAGTTCTACATGTCCGGGCTCGGATACCTCCACCCCGAATGGGGGCACGGGATCGACAGGGGCGAGCTGGCCGTGGCGTATGATTCGATCAACCTGGCCTCCGTGGATGAGGCTGCCCCCCTGCATCTCCACATTCAGGCAATCTGCCGCATCCGCATGGGCGGGAGGGAGGGCCTCGGGGTCCTCGAGCAGCTCATCCTGGGGCCCCACGAACCCTCGGGTTTCAAAGAGCTGTTCGACATGGCACCGTAACGTAATGCGGCAGAGCCGCAAGTTCTCAGTTGGCGGTTCCCGGTTGTCGGTCCCAACCCCCTGCTGCCCGGGGCGGAGGTATGTTCCCATTGTTGTTGCGCAAAAGGGGTCAGGTCTTGCATTTAAACATTCCTGCAATCAGACATTCAGCTGCGGGCATTTCTGAGGACCCGGTGTTAGCGGGTTTCTTAGAATGTTTAAATGCAAGACCTGACCCCTTTGCTTATTGTGCTTATTGTGCTTATTGAATCGGGCGCGGGCACGAATTCTCGCTGGAAAGG
>JAUWSZ010000260.1 GCA_030609865.1 bacterium
CAGAAGTACCACAGTATCCTTCTCGCCGATGCTGCCCGATCCCTGGGCTACCATCCGTATCCCACTCCGATCGCCATCAACTCGGTTGCCTATCGGGATCGGCCCGCATGCTCGAACTGCGGATTCTGCGGCCACCATGGATGCGCGATCAATGCCAAAGGCAGCACCGCGGTGACGGCCATCCGGGATGCCCTCCTCACAGGAAACTGTGATCTCCGTCCCAACTGCTTTGTATACAGCCTCAAGACGAACGATACAGGCACAGGCGTCGAAAGCGTGGAGTACATCGGGCCCGGAGGCGAGGCCGTGAGCCAGGCGGGGGGCCTGTTCATCCTCGCCGGCAATGCGATCGAAAGTGCACGCCTGTGTCTGCTCTCCACCAGCGGGACACACCCCACCGGTCTCGGCAACCGCAGCGGCCTGGCGGGCAGAAATCTGATGTTCCATCCTACCCGAAGCATCTTCGGGATTTTCCCCCAGCGCACGCACATTCACCGGGGCCGAGTGGGGACGCAGGGGATGGATGACTTCCTCAAACCGCCCAACCCGGACGATCCGGACAAGCTCTTTGGCGGAGGCATCGTGGAATTCGGGGCCCAGCTTCATCCGATCATGGAAGCGAAGAATCTGCCCCTCATCGGCGACAACCACAAAAAGTACATGCGCGCGAGCCCCCTCAGGGATCACCTCGGTGTGATTACCTTCATCGGTGAAGATCCGCCCGTGCCTTCGAACCGGGTCGACCTGGATCCCGAGGTCCGGGACGTCTACGGCCTCCCTGTGGCGCGAATCACCTACCAGACACCCTCACACAGCAAAGCTGCGGAAAGCCGGTTCGCGCCCAGGCTGGGGAGAATCCTCTGGGAAGCAGGGGCTGTTTTCGTGATGTCGGTGCCCGAAGCGCTGTGGTCTGGCGGCATTCCGCAAACCAAGCACATCTTGGGAACCCTTCGCATGGGAACCGATCCGGACCGGTCGGTAACGGACCCCTATGGGAAGTTTCACGATCTGGAAAACCTTTACTGTGCAGACGGCGGCGTGTTCGTGACCTCCACCGGGTACAACCCTACCCTGACAACCCAGGCCCTGGCCTGTCGACAGGCACACCACATACTGGAATAGGTGTCCCTTTGTAAGCCAAGAGAACCTCCGAGAAATGGAGCCCCACGGGTAAACCCGTGGTCCCATCAAAACGCCTGGGGCGACATCACGCCGAAGCTCACAAAAGCGAGCTTCGAAGGATGCGTATTCATCCACGACCAAGGCCGTGGTCCCCTGCGAAGGCGGATGGAGCGTGAGAATGCGGATGATCAGCATTACGGGCCAAAGACGATGGTCCCTGTTCTTCGGCCTGTTCCTCGTTCTGGCGTCCTGCGGGGGCGACGACGAGTCTGCCGAGGTGAGTTCCGGAGATTGCGCCGGCTGCCACACGGCAGAGGCAGCGGCCTGGGAAAACTTCTCCTCCCATAAGGGGATCTACAAGACCTGCGACTTCTGCCACGAAGAGGCGGCACAGGAGCCGGGAGAAGGACACAGGAACTCACCCTGGTGTGATCAGTGCCACAGCGAACACAGGCATCCGCCGGAGCGAATCCTGGATGATGGAGGGCTGCTGTTCTTTACATGCATGTCCTGTCACAACCCGATGGGCTCCAGGAACCTCTACTTGATTCGGGAGCAGATCCTCGTCGAGCCAGGCAAGCGCGTCCCTGTGGATTTCCGCAACACAGAAGGCCGGGCCGATTTCAGCTATGCCGAACTCGGAACCGATGACGGGGGACAGAACGGCAAGGAAGCCGGTTCCGGGCTCTGTGAGGTGTGTCACGCCAAGACGAGTGCCTACAACAACAACGGTACGGGAAGGGGGCATTACAGGAGCTGGTGTGTGGCATGCCACGATCACGCTATCGCCTTCGGGGTCGAGTCCACCTGCACAATGTGCCACAACGAGGAGGTGGACAATGTCTACGACAGCCTGCACACGATGCGCAAGGGCATGGAGACCTGGTACGTTGCCGAGAACGGAGGGTTCGAGGGGCTTACGGGCGTGCCTTACGACGAGCTGGCCTGCAAGGACTGCCACCGATCCGATCAGCCTAATTGGGAAGCCCCCAACTGCAAGGACTGCCACGAAACGAACGATCCCGAGACTGAACAGGAGACTTGTCTCAAGTGCCACGGTCGCCAGGCCGCTGAGATCAACACACACCAGTTGACGGATGTTCACCGTGATGCCGGCATGGGTTGCGTGGACTGCCACGATTTCGACGACATCCACGACGACGGGGTCGAGTACGACTCGATGTTCGATCCAGGCACCATGGATGCCAAGTGCGAGGACTGCCACACCTCTGTCCCGGACAACAGCTACCATGGCCTTCACGATGGAACCGTGGATTGCAGCGCATGCCACACGCAGACGGTCGTCTCCTGCTACAACTGCCATTTCGACTCCGAGGTGGCCGGCAAGGGGAAGGTCGCATACGGGCAATTCAAGGATTGGAAATTCCTACTGAACCGAGACGGGAAGGCCTATCCGGGCAACATCCAGGCGCTGAAGTTCGGAAAGATCGAGGACGGCACGGATGCCACCTTTGTGGTGATCGCCCCTTATTACTCGCACTCGGTCGCAAGGAAGGCGGTCGATTGTGACGATTGCCACGGAAGCGAGCTTCTGAACGAGTACCTGTCCACGGGCATGATTCAGGTCGTCAAGTGGAATACGGGAACCAGGAAGCTCGAGCAGGCTACAGGAATCATACCGGTACCTCCGGACTACGAGACCGCGCTGCAGTTCGATTTCGTAGACTGGGACGGCGTGACACGAGATCAAGACGACAAGCCCGTCTGGACCTTCTTCAAGTCCACGACCGATGCGTTCCATATGATCGAGAAGTACGGAGCCCCCCTGACCAACGCGCAAATCAATGCACTCAAGGAATGAGTCATATTCAAATCAGTCATGTTCGAAAAAACGGGGATTCGGAAATAGAGAGGAAGGAGAACTCAAATGGCAGCAAAGGCCCCGAAAGCAACTTGTTTACTCTGCAATTCTAAATACACAGGACCGGGTATGACTAGGCATTTGAAGTCTTGTCTTCCCAATAGTATGCAGCATTGGGCAAAACAGCATAGAGGCAAAGATCAATCCTTTCTTCATATTCAGGTCACAGCCGTTTACTCCCCGGGCTACTGGTTGCATCTGAAAGTCAATAGCAACACCTCATTGGGTAGTTTAGACCAATTCCTGAGGGATATTTGGTTAGAGTGCTGTGGCCATATGAGTGCCTTTAGATATGCAAGAAATGAACTGGGCATGAATCGAAAACTCAAGGACGTGCTGGAGCCAGGGATGGAGTTGCTCTACGAGTATGATTTTGGCACTACTACAGAGCTTTCAATCAAGGTCCTCGGAGAGTATTCTGGTCCCATGGAGAAGAAGCAACCTGTACAGATTTTGGCCAGAAATGAAGCCCCTGAAATTCCATGCGACGAATGCGGCGAATCCTCTGATGTGTTGATTTGTACTGAGTGCCAATGGGAGGGGGCGGGTTGGCTATGCCAGAACTGTTCGGAGGATCATGAATGTAATGAAGAAATGTTCTTACCGGTTGTTAATTCACCAAGAACGGGTGTATGCGGATATACGGGAGAATTAGAGCCATGGTAAACAAAGCATAACACCCGGCTAGAGCTGCCAGTGGATTCGCCCCCGCAGCTGAGCCCGAGTCGTTATCTGAAAAAAAATGTGAGAAGAAACGATGGATCTTTATGGAATAAAGCAAGCCATTTTAGATCTTACAGATATTGAATTCGTTGGATTCCAGAATTGGTTCGATAAAATAGGATGCAAGCGAATAAATAAGAATGCCAAAAGAAGTAAAATAAGGCAGGCGGTTATAAATCTGACAGAAAAGGACTTTGACGATTTCTGGGACTGGTATGAAGATTTATGCGACGAACGATGGGCCGAGGAAGTGGAAAATAATCCAATAGCTCGTCAGTGCTTGGAAATTGGATACATGATAATGAGCAAGCCTGATCCCGGTAAGTTCCTTGCTGATTTGCTCAACGGGGGTAACGAAGCAAAAGAGAAAGATCAAGATAACCAGTCAGTTCAGCAGGCAGGCAGGGACGAACGACCGAAATAATAGAAGTATTATCTGCCCTGTCTGCTGCTGACTTCTATGATAGGATTGAACAACGATGAAAAAGGATCAGACCCACGTGGTCTATCAGTTTAAGGTTACCCTCAATGAGATCGAGCCACCCATTTGGCGGCGGATACAGGTCCCAACCAAGTATAACTTCTGGGATTTGCATGTGGCGATACAGGATGCAATGGGTTGGCTCGACTACCACCTACATGCTTTTCGTTTCCACAAGAAACACAAGCACAAAGTCACAGAGATAGGCATTCCTGGAGACGAGTTCGACGACCAGGTTGTCCTGCCCGGCTGGGAAATCCCGATCAGTGACCACTTCACCGAACCAGGAAAAGCTGCCTTGTACGAATACGATTTTGGTGACGGATGGGAACACGAGGTCCTGCTCGAGGGCGTTCTCCTGAAGGAACAAGGAGCCAAGTACCCTAGATGCATCGCCGGCGAACGCGCCTGTCCCCCGGAAGACTGCGGAAGTGTCCCAGGCTATTATAATCTTCTAGAGATCATCAAAGACCCAGGCCATGGGGAATATGAGCAGACCATCGGCTGGTTAAAGGGCCACGCCAAGAAGTACTATCCGTATGATCCAGAGGAGTTCCATCCAGAGAAGGTTCGTTTTGACAACCCGAAGAGGCGATGGCGCATCGCGTTTTCCGAAGACACCGACGAATGAAATCCTAACACGGCCCTGCACGCGGACTTCATACAGAGCTAGCGCGCTGTACCTAGCCGGTGAGGGCCACCGTTCTGGATATGTAGAAATGAACGAAAAAGTAACAGTCATACGGTTCCCTCCTGATCCTCGAAAGAGGGAATCACGGCTAGATGCGGATGCCGTGTACCAGTTTGAGTCGTGGGAGGCATATCAGGAACTGCTCGATAAGGAGGACTACCCCAATCTGGTCAGGTACACCAAGCAACAGGTGACACGTTGACACGGCGTTGACACGGCGTTGACACGGGTCGGATCAAGGCAACCCCTTGAA
>JAUWSZ010000676.1 GCA_030609865.1 bacterium
CAGAATGGATGATTCTACCCGGAAGTCCCCTCTCATCCGGCCGGACGAGGGTACGAGGCGCACATTCCCGGCGACTTGGACCTCCGGGTTTGTCAGATCGATCGATTGGAGAAGGACAAGATCCTCTGCGAGCCTGCCCGCGATTCGGGCCCGGGCCTGCTGGCCATGGACTGTCCCGCTCAAGTCAGCCTCGAACTCGGCGCCGTTGTCGGCTGTGGCCTCAACCTTCAGCCGGCCGCTCACATGCTCCACCCCGACTCTGCCCACCCCGAACAAGTCGAGGAATCGGTCCAGGGGAAACGCCGCCAGTTCTGCATCGAGGCGAGACCTCTGCTCTGCGAATGAATATTCCCCGTTGAGGGAAATCGCCGTTTCCTTCGAGGTCATTTGAAACCGGGAAAGCCGGACAAGGCCGTCCACCAGAGAACCCTGCCCCTCTGTGCTTATCTGAAGAGGGGGATGAAGGCCTCGCCCTGCCTCGAAGTTTCCCTTCCGCAGGTGCAGCTCCCCTCCGAGTGGATGGCCCGAGAAGCTGCCTTCGAGGTCCAGGGAGTCCCACGCCAGGGCCAGGTCGCCTTCAGGGCCCTCGACACGCACGGAACCTTCGGTTGCGAGGATCTGCTCGATCCGGATCCTTCGTAGTATCCATCCCCAGGAGTCCGCGCTGCCTTCACCCGCTTCGTCCGGCCTCTTCTCGACCCCGGCGGATGGCTTGAGGAGGTCGAGCTTCCCCTCCGGGAAGCGCAGAATCATGATGCGGGGGGTCCGGACTTCCAGGGTTGAAACATCGATCCTGCCGAAGACCAGCGCGGTCGGTCGATACTCGATCGTGAGGCCGGCCAACTCACAGCGGGTGCCCATAGGCGTTGCGACCAGGACCCCTGACAGGCTGAGCCTGCCGGGAACGTGATGGTATGCTTCTATCTCCACGGCTACGGGAAGAAAACGATTGGCGGTCCTGAGGCCGAACTTGAAGGCCGGCGGGAAGAACAGGACCAGGGCTGCCAGGAGCATCGCGGCGATGAGCGCCCCCAGCAGGCCGAAACACAACCGTTTCATCCTATCTCCAATCTGTTTGTCTAAAACGGAAATCCCAAAGAGAAATGGATCTCCCCACGATCCAGTGGGGGGTTGTCCTGGAGCTGGTAGCCGTACTCCAGTCGGACAGGTCCCACCGGCGTGTGCAGCCGCAGACCGCCCCCCGTGGACCAACGAAAGGTCTCGAACTCGATTTCGTCGAAGCCTACCGTCAGGCTTCCCACATCCACGAAGGCCACGCCGTGTATCAACCGATAGATGGGAAAACGGACCTCAACGTTTCCGATGATCCGCGTGGTGCCTCCGCTCGGGACCCCGTTGATATCCTTCGGCCCCAATCCGTCCCTTGGAAAGCCCCGGACGGTGTTGTTCCCACCGCAGAAGACCAAATAGGTCGTCGGGACCTGGTCCGTCCTTCCATAGGGCTCCACGTTGTCCAACCAGAGCCTGGACGCGATCGTCACACCGGGCATGAACGTGTAATAGTCCTGCCACTTGAACTGACCGACGAACAGATTGTCGTCGCTGGCCCAGGCCTCGTTCGAAACCCCGAACCTGAGCTCCCCGTAGGAGCCCTGTGTGGGATAGAGCTTGTTACGCCTCGTGTCCCGTATGACCTGCGGTCTCACGAAGAGGTTGAATGTCTCGGACGGCTCCGGTGCGTCCGGTGCGTCGCTCACGACGTCGTAGACGGTTGCCCAGTCGAAGAGCAGGAAAAAACCAGGTGCGTATGTGTTTCGCAACTTCCGGAAGACGCCCCCTTCGAAGTTTACCCGCGATTCGGTGAACGACGCCTGCTCTTTCCTTTCATACTTCACCTGTGCGGTTGCGGTCGCCCGTTGGGCCAGAAACGTGGGGTCTGCAAAGCCGAGTCTTGCCTCTGTCTTCTCGTCCCCACCGATCACATCCAGGGTGACCTTCATGGCCCTGCCGAGCAAGTTCTCCTCCCTCAGCGAGAGAAGCCCCTCGAATCCCCAGTCGGTATCATAGCTGATCCCGACCTCCATCCCGAGGGATCTCCGCTCCTTTACCTCGATCAGGACCGGTAGGCTAACCTCTTCTTCCTCATCTTCGGTACGGGTTTCCCCGGCCGGGGCCAATCCCGGAACCCTTATGGAAAGTCCTTCGAACGTCCCGAGCCGGTAGAGGCGCCTCCGCGTCTCGGAGAGTTCCTTGTTGCTGATCGGCTCTTCCTCATGAAGCCGGAATGCGTTTTCGATCGTTCTGGTGCGGGTTTTCCGATTCCCGGATACGATCAGGCCCGAGAGTCGATAGAAGGGTCCCTCATCGATCTTGAAGGCAACGTCCACCGTGTGGTCTTCCAGGATCTCGTAATCCGTGTCCACCCGGGCAAGGAGGTGACCTCTTTGTGCGTAGAATTGTGTAATACGCCCTGCCTCTGCCACGAGTCTTCCTTCGTGGAAGGGTTCGCCTGCCTTGAGAAGCAGCACGCGGCTGAGCTCCGGCTCCCACTTTGGGCTTGCTCCCTCGATCGTCGAGGAGGCGATCGTGTACGGAGGCACTTCCTTGATGCGGACGAGAAGCACGGCCCGGTCTTGCCTTTCCTTGAAGGGCTGGAGCGAATGATCCACGGCCACGTCCAGGAAACCCTTGGACACGTAGAGGTTGACGAGCGCATCATGGTCTTTCCTCCACTTCTCGGTGACAAAGGCGCCGCGGCTCAAC
>JAUWSZ010000201.1 GCA_030609865.1 bacterium
GGAGTTTCCATCGCTTTCCCTGTTCCGGGCACGAAATCGAGGACGAGCGATAGTGGAATACAAGACCCCCCTTCCAAAGCGAATCGGCCTCGTGGCAGACAGCCACGACCAACTGGAGGCCCTCGCCACGGCGGTACGCATTCTCGAGGAAAGAGGGGCGGAATCCCTCGTACACCTCGGAGACATCTGCGATTCCCTCAGGCTGGACCTGCTGGAGGATTCGGTCCGCCTTCTTCGCAAACATCGAATGCTCGTGGTAAAGGGGAACAACGATTTCATGCTGGAGAACCTGCTTCGCTGCCAGCCCCCTGATAACGAGGGCCGCTTCGATCACCTCGCCGCCTTTCTCGCAGACCTCCCGATGAAAATCGTCTGGGACGGGGTCTGTTTCGCACACTCCCTGCCCTTCGATCATCTCCGGTCTTTCTACGAGCCGATCGACATGGGCTCCACCCAGCGAGCCGAAGACATCTTCCGCCTCACCCCGCACCGCATCCTGTTCTGCGGTCACTCCCACCGGTCTGTCCTGTTCCGGCTGTCCGGCGAGAAGGTCTCCCGAGAGAACTTCCCCGAAGCACAACGGATCTCCCTGGACCGGGGAGAGCGTTATATCATCGTAACCGGATCCGTCCTCGAACGGGAATGTGCCATCTTTGACGTCGAATCGTGGTCGGTGGAAAATATCCGGATTCCTGATCCCTGACCGTGAAGTCCCCCCATTGTCACGCCTTTTTCGTTTGTGATATAGAGTCTTTCATTGAACCGCCAACCGAGAACTTGCGGCTTTGCCGCCTTAGGGACAGTTCCCATGCCAGGCAAGAAGCTCCCCGGAGAGGGGACAAAAAATGGCTTGCCTCATCCCCTCCCCGACCTCTCCGCCGGGGAGCTGCTGAATCTGCTCGGCAAGAAAGCACTCCGCTACCTGGACCTCATTCCCAGGGATTCTCTCGAAGAGAAGATCGCAACCCTCGTGTTGGAGGGACCGGGCGCCTGGGGCGAGCTGGGCGCCGTATTCGACCGTTTGCTCGAGGCGATCCGCCGCTTCTCGACCGAGGGCATTCGCACGGTCGTCTTCGGCGGCGGAACGGGGTTATCCGGCGTTCTGGGAGGCGACACGGCACTCGCCGACTGGCCGAAGTCCCCTTTCGGGGGGCTGAAGCGGTACTTTCCCGACTTCACGGTCGCGGTCTGCACGACCGACGACGGCGGATCATCGGGCCGCCTGCTGCGCAGTCTGCGCTGCATCGCACTGGGGGACCTTCTGCGAGCCATCCTCTCCGCGGTTACGCCGCACGGCCTGTTGTCCCGTTACCCAACCCTGTACCCGGAAGCACTCGAAACCGTGGCGGCCTCTCTTCAACGGATCATGAACCATCGGTTCGGTCGGTCTCCGGACCCCTCCATCGTGCGACACCCGTCGAACCTCTTGAGTCCGGAGGCTCGACGCTCTACCCCGCAGGCCCTTCTCTCTTTCCTGGACGATACCGGAAAAGCCTTTGTCTCTAACCCGGCCTGCAAGGGGATCCCCCTGGCGGAACAGTGTCTCGGCAACCTTTTGCTCGTGGGCTCGATCTACGGCCAGCGGAACCATCCCCCCCTCAAGGCCTCGAAGCGGACCGGCACGCCTTACTCACCCTCCGGCAGCGAGATCGTAAGGGGCATCCACGCCTTTGCAGAAGGAATCGGGGCCGGCAAGGAGGCCATCTACCCGGCCTGCGGCACCCAGGGAGAGCTCCAGGTCCTGTATCGGCATGGGGTGGTGAGTGCCGGTGAAGACAAGTCTGCAAGGGGACACAGCTCATTTCCCGTGCAAAGTGTCTGGGTGCACTTCGTTCGCAAGCCCCGTGTGGACGCGAAACTCCTGGAAAAGATCGCAGACGCGGACTTGATCGTGTTCGCTCCGGGGAGCCTGTACACGAGCATCATCCCCATCCTCCAGATCCCCACGGTCAGCGCCGCGGTGAAGGGCAATCGAAGGGCTCTCAAGGTCCTCGGGGCGAATTTCTGGGCACAGAGGGGCGAGACCGACATCTCCCCGAGCCGACGTGGGAGGGAATACTATGTCTCGGATTTGATCGAGGCCTACCACCACAACGTGCCGGGGGGGGCAAAGGGGCTCTTCGAATCCGTTGTCGTGACCGATCTGCAATCGATCCCCGGAGACATCCTGCGCAACTACGCGCTGGAGGGAAAGGTACCCATCTATTTAGACAAGGACCGGGTCCGTACGATGGGCTTCGAAGCGATCGAGGCGCCGGTCTTCTCCGAGCAGAAGCTCCGGAACGAACGGGTCATCCAACATGACCCGGAAAAATTCGCGCAGGTCGTGAAGACCCTGTACTACCTCCACAAGCATCACGGGAAGACCCCTGCCCCCTTCTCGCTCCCCCCGTCTCGATTCGATCCGGTCATCGGCTTTCCACGGAAGGGGTATCTGTGCGATCATTGGGACAAGGCCCGGCGCAGGGTCGGAGAGATGGACATCTCCGATGCGCGACTCCGTGCGGCGTTACTGGATATCCTCTGGAACAACCGGGAGATCCTGCTCGAGCATCTGGACTATGTGAAAGGCATCCAGATGATTCAGGCGCGGCACTGGGCGAGAAGCACGGAATGGGACAACATCCTGGGGTACTACGATCCGGACGACGGAACCCTGAAGATCCACGAGCATCTTCTCAGGGGACCGGATCATCGGTTGACAGAGGACCTGTTGATCGCCCTCGGGGAGTCCCTCCTGGGAAACTACTTCAGGAGGAAATCGACGCGTTCGGTCCGTGAGGGAGGGGAACGCCTCGGCAAGATCTTTGAGATCGAGCTTCGACCTCTGCGGGAGCGCAAGGCCTTCCTGAAGGACCGGGAAATGAGGGAATACCTTCGGCTGGCCCAGCTCAACTCCTCGCCACGAGACCCGAGCCGTTTTCGAATGGTGATCAACGGAAATGAGGCATTCACGCCTCCAGGACTTCTTTTCGGGCTTCTTTTCACATGGTATGTCAACAACCGTTTTGGCGGAATCGTGGATTACGAAATGTCCCTGATACGATGGAAGATCTCCGAGCTCATCCCAAAGCCTTCCATGGTGAGGACCCGGATGCAGGAGCAGATCGATTTCTTTCGACGTGTCGTTTTTCGCCAGAGAGTTCCGTGCCCATAACGGCCCCACTGGGACAGAGCCCGTCCGACCGAGGGCGGGAGCACCCGCTGCCTGCTTGAGAAAAAATGGAAGAAAAAGATTCCCCTACCCCGATCGTCGTTCCCAGACCCGAGCATTGTCTTTCGAGGAAGAACATCGACCCGGACGCGCTCAAGGTGATGCTGCGTCTCCATCGCCACGGTTACAAGGCCTATCTGGTCGGGGGCAGCGTGCGCGACCTGCTCCTGGTCAGGAAACCGAAGGATTTCGACGTCAGCACGGACGCGCGACCGGGTCAAATCAGAAAACTGTTCAGAAACTGCCGAATCATCGGAAGGCGTTTCCGCCTTGCCCACATCTACTTTCGCGGAAACAAGATCATCGAGGTGTCTACGTTCCGGAAGAGACCCCCGGAGCCGACTCCCGACGAGGAGACGGGGGGGGATACGGCAAAACGAGGAGACAACACCTTCGGCCGACCCTATGAGGATGCCGAAAGACGTGACTTGACGATCAACGGCCTCTTTTACGATATCGCCAACTTCTCCATCATCGACTATGTAGGAGGCATGGACGACCTGAAGGCAGGGATCATCCGGACGATCGGCCCGCCGTACGAACGCTTCCAGGAGGATCCCATGAGGATGCTAAGAATCGTCCGGTACGCCGTGCGAACCGGATTCAGAATGGAGCCCGGGACGCGAGCCGCGGTCCTTCGGAGCGCATCTCTCCTCGAGGGGAGCAACCGGTTCCGCTTGCAGGACGAATTCCAGAAAGAACTGGACGGCCCCGCCTTCTCTTCTGTGCTGCGCCTCCAATGGGAGATGGGCCTCCTGGCAGCCATCTTCCCGGAGTTGGATACATACCTCAAGGAACCGGGCCAGGACCCCCAAGCCCTGTTTCACCCATCCTGGGTCTGGAAGGCACTGACCAGCCTGGACGCCTCCACGGAAAACAAGGATCTCATCACGGAACGCCGGGTCATGTCGCTCGTTGTCCCGTTGATCGAGAAGCGGATGACGAAAACGTACTCGTCCATGACCGAGGCCAGAAAGGATCCGAGCGGGGTCAAAGACCTCTTCCGCCAGGTCGAGACCCCTTTTGCGGTGCCTCGAAGGGAACAGGAACGGTTCAAGATCTATCTAATTGGTTGGATGCGCCTGCTGGAGTTCGTCGAGGTAAAGAACCTGATCCCGGCCTCCTATCAAAAGAAGGCATACTTCGACAGGATTCTGCAGTGGCACTTCTTTCACCAGGGAATCGCCGGCAAACCGGAACAGGAAACCCGAGAGGCGCTGGACGCCGCCATTCGGGCAGGTCGGAAACACCGCAGCCAATCGAGGAAGAGGCGAAATAAGAGGTTGAGATATCGCGGAAAACCCCCCGATTTTTCTTGACAAATCGAGGGGGAGTCCATAGAATCATCCGGACATTCAGGCAAAGGTCGTCCAGGGACACGAGACTCGCATGGCGGTTCCCCGGACGCTAACCCCTTCCCGAACTGGGAGAAAACTTGCTTTCTCTGTTGTCAACAGACAGAAAGAAGGTGTCAGTGTACCTGCTTGCAGCGGCGATCTCGTTGCCGCTGGGGTACTTCATCATTTCCTGGTCGATGAACACCTATTCTTTCCTTTCCCTGTACCGACCCGAGCAACTCTTCCAGGAGAACGATGATCCTGCGGCCCCCCACGAGACCAAGGGGACCGAGATCCTGGAGGCCCTCAACGCGGAAATCGAACAGGGGAGCTACGTCAAGCGAACAGAGGAAAGCTGGCTGCTGGCCCGTGTGGACCGCCTGTGGCATTCCGTGCGCAGATACGTTTCTCCTTCCGGTGAAGAGAAGTCCCGTGTCCCGAAGGGGTCTCGGCCCCCCCTCGCGAACGAGAAGCCCCTGTCACGCCCGTTTCCCGGGCAAACCGATCCAACGGAAACACCCGACATCGCGATGACGGCACAGGACCTCCACAACGTCCTGTCTCTCCCCACGGACCCGGAAGTGCTCGAGAGCGCCTCGGAAGATGACGCCATCCCCTCTGCTCCTTCTCGGAAGAGCTACAAACCCCTCCTGACCGTCACTACGACAACGGTGGGCACCCTCCAAGAAGACGAGGGAGATGCGACGGCGGAGTGGCTGTACCGCTTTGAATCACTAAAAGGCGTTCGCACCCAGAGCCTCATATGCCAGTTCAACAGAAATCTGACACTCGAGGGAACGGTCGAGGCAACACCGATGGTAGAGACGGATCCAGACCTTGCCGATTTCGGCTTTCGTACCGTCCATGCCCTCAACTTTCTGCGAGATCGCCCCACGCCTTCCATCATGATGGGGTACGACGGCGTCCATTCGGGATATCCGCTTTCGTACGGGATTGGACTGAACTATCAGGTTTCCCCCCTGGTCAACCTGCGCTTCGACTATTCTTATGAAACGCCGATTGATTATCTCGTCGAATACAAGGGCAGCTGGGAATCGAGCCTGATGACCAACTACGACAAGAGCCGGTCGGACAACCCGTTCTCCGTTCACAGTTTCTTCCTGGGCTTTCGGTATCTCTATCAGCAGAGGGCCACCCGCATCCCTCTGCATACGGGCTTCTTCTATTCGACGAGCATGGAAGACGAGCCCCTCTCGTCGAACGTTTCCATGGGGTTCACCATCGGAGGGGGCATCAATCGAAGA
>JAUWSZ010000635.1 GCA_030609865.1 bacterium
ACACGTACGCGGTCACAGCCGTGGATCGGTCGGGCAACGAAAGCAGCCTCTCGGGGAAGGTGTCGGTCACGGTGGGGGGAGGCGATGATCCGCCAGTCGGAGATGACCGGACGCCTCCGTCTCCGCCCATCCTCATTCAAGCGGAGTAGGCTTTTGGCTATTAGGTATTAGCTGTTAGGTATTAGCTCCCCGCCATCGCCCCCCGAGAGGATACCTGGGTGGGTTGTTGGGTGGGCTAATACCTAATACCTAACTGCTAACGGCCAAGGCTCTATCTCGTCCTTACAAATACCCGAGCTTTTCCAACCGTTCCATGACCTCTGCTTCTTCCTGCTCGGAGAACGATGCCTCGATGTCCTCTGTTGTTCGGGTCAGGTCTGTCTCGTAGTGGGAGGGAGAAGCCCCGTCGCACGCCTCGAGGAGACACCTTCCATCGAGGCCTTCGGGAACCTGCAGCCCGGCCAGGGCCAGGGAAGTAGGCAGCACATCGACCAGGGCCGTTTGTCCGAGGGGCCCGCCCGTCTCGAAGGCCGGGCCGGCAAAGAGAAAGACCCCCTCCTGGTTGTGTTCATGCTTCAGGTCCCCCGGGCCCACCGGGCCGTTCGCGTAAAGCCCGGGCTCAAGGTGCCAGGACCCGGGGTCCCGGATCACCGCGTCCGGCAGCTGACCCATGAGATCCCCATGGTAGATGTCCCGGGAAGGGGACAGACAGATCGGGTGATACCGGTCCGTGCGGGAGAGTTCAGCCAACCTGCCCGCCATTTCGCTCAGGAGAGATGCCGACGCTTCGATGGGTATAATTCCCTGCGGTTCCCGGCCCTGAAGATTCAGGAAAATATCGCAATACTCGCCCGGGCCGAGAAATGCCTTGGTTCGCGGGTAATCGATCGGCAGAAAGGCGGGGTAACGGATCCCTGGGGGCAACAGGTTCCGGAGGAATTGCGGCATCATCTTCTTGATGGAACTCAGCCCCGAACGCTGCAGAATCCTTCGAAAGACAAACCCCAGGTTCTCTCTCGGGCTCCTTGCCCCCTCACCTTCCGCCAGGGTGAGGTACCCCTCGCGAACGAGCCACTCGCCGAAGTAGAAGACAGGGCCCTCTGTGATGTTGATTCCGTGGTCGCTGACCACGACGTGTCTTTGTCCGTAGGGGAGCAATTCCCCGAGGTTCCTGTCGATTTCCTGGTAGACCGCCTGGATCATCTTCTCGTTCAACATGGCGTGCAGGGCCATGTCCGGCAGATTGTACACCACCATACAGACCTCTGGCCCGCGTTCTTCGATCAGGTGTTTTGTGACGCGGGTGCAGGCCTCTGCCTGATCGAAGGCAAAGCGGAGGAAGCCCTGGAGGCTCGAGAACTCGCTCGGGTGGTGAACCTCGGGCCGGTATCCCATTTGAAGGATGTCCTCCTTGAGCCCGGGGGGAGAGGTCTCCAGGGACGTGAAGCGGCCCGTGATCCCGAAGCATACGCCCTCTGGAAGGGGCCCCGGCCAGGGGACGTTGACGATCCCGCAGGAGATCCCCTGTTCTGCGCAATAGTCCCAGAGGCCCTTGGCCGGTGTTCGCTGAAGAGCCACCGGCACGAACGAGTAGCCCTGGCGCAAGAAGAAGCCCAGCAACCCGGTCTTGCCCGGGTTGACACCGGAGCAGATCGAGGCCCAGGCGCCCGGCGTGATGGGTGGATGGGTGGAAGCGAGTGGCGTCAAGACCCCGTCGGCGAGGAGCCGTGAGAAGTTGGGCATGTCCGACGGGTACTTGTGGATCAGGTTGTAGTCCAGTCCGTCGAATCCGATCAGAAGAAGCTTTGTTGGGGTCATGGGGGCCTTCCTGTCAGGGGGTCGGTTGGGGACGATTCACGAAGAGATCCCAGGCTTCTATGATTACCACATACAGACGACCGTGAGAAGCAGACGGGCGAAGGGGAGGGACCGGCACACGTCGGCAGGAGTTGACATCTTTTCGGGCAGATTGTTAGATTCCAAGCTGAAGTTCCCGATTTCTCCTTCACTTTTCGGTTTCCGGAAGAGACTGTCTGGCCGCGCCAGGCCGGGAGGAAGAACGATGCGAGGAGGGAACCGCTGATTACTGGAAAGGCCCGGCTTCGCCGAATTCTCGGCAGGATCCTCTACATTTTTCGATCAGAGTGGATGTCGTCTCTGGGCAATCGCCTCCTCATTATGACGCGCAGGAGAAAGGTGAGGAGGATCGGAAGAGATGTCTGGATGGATCTTCACATCCATCTGAGCGGCCGCGAGATCTATGTGGACGATGCCGTCTATATAGGGCCATACTGCAGGCTTTACGGAAAGGGGGGTATTTGGATTGGTGCGGGGACGATCTTCGGGCCTGAGATTACGGTCCTCTCGGTGATGCCCTGCTACGAAGACCCGGCGACCCTCCCTTTCGAGGCGGGAGTCAAGCCGATGCCGGTTCGGATCGGGAAGGGGGTTTGGGTCGGGTATGGGGCCACCCTGTGTCCCGGCGTCAACGTCGGGGAAGGGGCGGTCATCGGGATGGGGGCTGTGGTGACGGAAGATGTCCCGTCCGGCGCCGTGGTGGGCGGGAACCCGGCACGGGTCCTTCGGATGCGTGATCCGGAGCTCATTCGTTCCCTGCTGTGCGAGGACAAGCTCTTCGGAAGAAACCGGGCGCGGAAGCTGCGGAGAAGGAGGGTGGGCCTGCTGGAAGGTGAGGGAGGAACAGATAGCCATCCGGAGGGAGCCCCGAACGCTCCGGAGCAGGTCGGGCGGGAAGGCCCATAGAGCCGCGGCTAGAAAATTGTGTCCGTGTTTTTGGTAAGTTGAGTTATGCAATGTAGGCATGATATTTGCTCCACTATCGCTCGTCCTCGATCTTGGCTGTTAGCAGTTAGCTTTTAGCTGTTAGCTCCCAACC
>JAUWSZ010000154.1 GCA_030609865.1 bacterium
CAGCGCCTGATACCGGATGATGTCCGGTATGACCCTGTTACCGGGCTTGCGCAGACAACGGCGATTCCTGTCAACATTCATCCCAGGAAGAGCTCTTAGCTGTTGGCCAGTCGTCGGTATCCGGGGCACAGGATTGAAATGTTGAGGCCGTGGAGATACGATTCAGGGTAACCGTGCTTGTTGGCTGGGGTGCATTGAGTATTGGGCAATACCTTCCACTCTTTCAGAGGGAGAAGAGCATGAATGACGACGTATATTTCCGATTGGGGGAGCGCTTGAACCAGCACCAGGTGAAGATGCTGCTCGTTGAGCCCTATTTGAAAATCCTCCAGGAATTCTACACCTCCGAGCAGGCGGAACTGGGAGCGGCGTTGCCCGAAGGCGCCTTTACCGCTGCCGAGTTATCCAAGACGTTGAATCGCGATCTCGAACCCCTCACGGAAATGCTCGAAACCATGGCCGATAACGGACTGGTCTTTGTGGTCAAGGACGATGACGGCGTGAGCAAGTACTCCCTCACTCAGTTCGTCCCGGGTGTGGTGGAATTCCAACTCATGCGCGGAACCGATACGCCCAAAGACCGAAAGGTGGCCAGGCAGATCAAGGACTTTTTCGACGGACCCATGCGCGAGATCATGGAGCCGATCATGAATGACCCTGAGCTGATGAAACAGATGCTACCGGAGGCCCCCGCCCGGATCATCACGGTAGAGAGCGAATTGCCTCAGGGAACCGAGATCTAGACGTACGAGAAGTTGAGCGAGATGTTGGACGCAGAGAAGTCGTTTGCTGTAGAGAAATGCTATTGCAGGCACCACGCGCACCTGGTGGACGAGCCCTGCAAGGTCCAAGGGGTTCCGGAGTATTCCTGTCTCCTGTGCGGCGAGACGGCCGAATACGTCATCGACCGCAGTTTCGCCAAGCGCATCACAAAGGAAGAAGCCCAGGAGATCCTCCTGGCAACCGAAAAGGCCGGATTGATACACAATACCGGGAACTATCGTGACCGGGCCGTCTTTGTGTGCAATTGCTGCGGTTGTTGCTGCGAATTCCTGAAGGGAGTGAAACGGACGAAAAGCAACGTAATGGTTGCCCAGGCGAACTTCGTGGTGGCAACCGATAAGGACACCTGCTCGGGTTGCGGGGATTGCATCGACCGTTGTCAGATGGAAGCCCTGAGCCTCGTCGATGACCTCATCTCCGTGAAGGAAGAAATGTGCGTTGGCTGAGCGAACTGTGTACCCGCATGTCCTACGGAGAGCCTCTCCATGGTACGCAGGGCCGACGAGGTGCCTCCGGATTCGAAAGACACGCTGTATCGTCTTGGGATGGCGTAGAAGAAACACGATCGTGGCAGGTTCGGACATACGGCCGGGCCTGCCCGCCTGGAAACGCTGGGGAGGAATCTGCTATGCCGAAGAGAACGGTTGTGGGTGCAGGGCTATCCGGAATGGTGGCCGCCATCGATCTGGCGCGACAGGGCGATGAGGTGTTGGTTCTCGAAAAGGAGAAGGCGATCGGCGGGTCCCCGGCGTATCATCCTTCCCTCCATGCGACTCCGATCGATTTCCAATACACCTCCGACTTCATCGGCATCGACGTTTCGCCCTGCTTTCAGCTCCTCGTCGAGACCCAGTTGTGGATCCGCGACACGCGCCTTTACCCCAGCCTCAACCATTACGGCGTGGAGCGCGGCGACCGCGAGACGGCCATTGACACCTATCTCTACAAGATCTGCCTCGAGCACGGCGTCGAGTTCGAGTTCGGCCATCCGGTCAAGCGGTTGAAGGACATTCCGCCCGGGAGTATCGTGGCAACGGGCACCATGTGTACAGTGGACGACTTTGCCGTGCACAAGCGCATCGACGGATACGGTTACGCCTTCCTCATGGAAACCAAGCTCGGGCCGGCCAACTGGCAGTTCGCGGATACGTACTCGCCCGACTACTTTTACGCCGCGGCCATGAACGGTATCCTCTACGGGCTCGTCTTCGGGCGGCGCACGCGAATCGCCGAGGAGGCGCTGGAGGTGATCGGCAGGCAGTGTCGCGAGCGGGCAGGCTTTGAGATCGAAGGCTGGAAGCCCTTCTACTGTGAGACCATGATCGGGACGCGCCTGTTCTTCGGGCCCGGAAACCGGTACATCATGACCGGGTCGGCTTCGGGCAGTTACGATCCCTATCTCGGGTATGGCATTGTCGGGGCCCTCACGTCCGGCAAGATCTCTGCTCTGGCCCTACGCGACCGTGACGGCGCCCAGGTCCTCTTCGACAGGATCAACCGCCATCACATGTACCTCTACAACACCTTCGAGATTGTCGCCAAGCTCCCCCGGGCCGTCAAGTTCAAGATGTTGACATCCATGCCTGCCTACTACAAATACAGCAAGGTCTTGTTTAACCGGCTGGGACACGGTATCCCGGGGTATCCCCGCGACTGGATGGAGGACTTCACGCGGGATTGATCGCCATTCCTCTAAAAGACGATATCCATCGGGCTCTTGTCACCGGTGAGCATCTTTTCACAATACGTCTCTTTCAAGAGGTCTGATACATTTTCTCGAGAAGGTCCCCATATTTCTCCGAGACGAAGCGACGCTTCACCTTCAGCGTTGGAGTGATTTCTCCCGCCTCCTGGCTGAAATCCTCTGGAAGGATCTCGAATTTCTTGATGGTTTCAAAGGAGGCCAAGTTCCGGCTCTTCTCTTTGACAATCTCCCCGATTCGTTCTCTGAGACGCTCGTTCCGACACAGTCCGGACAGATCTACGTCCTTTATCCCCTCCCCTTCCGCCCACGACGCCAACGCCTCCGGGTCCAGGGTGATCAGCGCAGTCAAATACGGCTTCCGGTCACCGTACAGCATGACCTGGCTGATCATCGGACTGGTCTTCAAAAGGTTTTCGATGTTCTGAGGGGCTACATTCTTGCCCCCGGCCGTTATGATGATATCCTTCTTTCGATCCGTGATCGTGACAAAACCCTCTGAAGAGACGACACCGATGTCTCCGGTGCAGTACCAACCATCATCACGAAAGGCCTCTTTCGTTTTCTGCGGATCCTTCAGGTAGCCCGAAAAAACGATCGGAGAACGGAGCAGTAGTTCCCCGTCTTCAGCGGTCTTGATCTCCATCCCGGGAACAGGCGGTCCAACCGTTCCGAACCGGAAGTCATCCGGCCTGTTGAAGGCTGCAGAGGGAGATTCGGTCAGGCCGTATCCTTCCAGGATCAGAATCCCTGCAGCATGAAAGAATTCCAGGATTTCCTTTGACAAGGGGGCCCCGCCGGTTATGGCGCAACGGATTCTACCGCCAAAGATACCCCGCAGTTTCTTGAAAACAAGCCTATTGGCAATCGAATGTTTGAGCCGAAGCCTGAACGGAATTGGCCTCTTCTCCTGCGTAAGACGGCTCACTTCTCTTCCTGTCTTCACGCAGAATTCGAACAGCCTGCGCTTCATCGGCGAGGCCTGCCCCATTGCAGAGGTCATCTTCTGGTAGATCTTCTCATAAATGCGAGGAACGCTGTGGAATACCGTGGGTTGGATGTCCGCGAGATCATCGATGAGGGTCTCGATCTCCCCGGCATAACTCCACATGTTCGCATTATGGATCCCGGACAGAATGACAAAACGGCCAAAGACGTGGGGCAAAGGCAGCCAGGCTACGGTTCTGTCCTCCTCGGGCACAAAGATCCCCATTTGTCTGAAACCTTCCATGATGGCCATGATGTTCCCATGGCTCAGGACAGCGCCTTTGGGGGGACCTGTCGTCCCTGAGGTATACACGTAGATCGCCTCGTCGGACATCCCCAGTCCCTTCCCACGGCTCCAATACTCTCCATCGAACGCATCTTCATTCTTCCGGCCCAACTCAACGACCTCTGCGAAGCTCATCATGCTCGGATCGGACATGTCGGACAAGGGATCCATGATAACGAACTTCTCGACTCGAGGAATCTCGGCGCGTATCTCCTCGATCTTCTTCCACTGATCCTCGTTTTCCACCACCAGGATTCTGGCCTCTGAATGATCCACGATGTACCGCACTTGCTCAGGGGGATTCGAGTGGTAGACGCCCACGCCGATCCCGCCTATCGCAAGCGTTGCTCGGTCCGCCAAATCCCACTCTTCCCGCGTACTCCCCAGAATCGCAACACGTTCCCCCCGTTTTACACCCAGGGACAACAAGCCCATGGCGAAGTGCCTCACAACTTCGCCATACTCTTTCCAGGAACGGAAGACCCATTCCCCGTTCACCTTGCGTCGGTACGCGGGCCGATCCCCGTATTTCCTTACCTGGTTCTGCCAATAAAGGACGATGTTCATGACCTATTCCAATCAGGTGTTTTGCGTCCACGCAGGGGTCAGCTTGAGCTTGCTGATCTTCCAGCCTTCAGCCGTTCTCACCAGCGTGTTCGTGTAGGTACCTCCCACCGTGTACATATTCTGGGGGTTGTAGTGCCGGGCTTGCACATAGGCGACGCAGGTCGCCTGATCCCCTTCGATGGTGATTACGTGGTTGGTAATGATGTGTTGGGTAGCTTCAAATCCACTAACGAGGGAAATAGCTTGCTCCGCCCACGCCTCCGCCGAGATCTTCATCGGTTCTCCCATGCCCATGCCGGACATGTCCAATTCCATTTCGTCTGTGAAACAGGAACGATACACATCCCGGTCCCTCGTGTCGACGCCCGTTGCATAACGGGTTTGGGTGTCTATGATCTCCATCCGGTCCAACAGCGTCTGAATCTTTTTCTCGTCCATGGCTCCGTCTTCCTTTGTTAGGTTGGTCGTTACGGTTGAAGGCTCTCAGGAAAGCATATCGGCCAGTCGCAGGGCACTTTCGGCAGCCAGTTCGGTGCCGATGTTGTCCTTCCCCACGTCAGCGCCCACCAGATAGAGCCCGTCCACAGGTGTGCCGGGACTCGGCCGGTTCTCGCCTGTTTGTCCCACGCTCTGCGCGATTCCTATGATATCCGGGTGGAAACGACCGCTGAACTGGCTGATTCCGTCCAGCATGCTCGTGTCGTACCACATCATGTGCTCTTCCACCTCCGGGTACAGGCGGAACAAATACCCAAGATGGTAATCCACCCACATCTGCCAGTTCTTCGACTTGAGCGGGGCCAACCCGAAGAAATTCACGATCTGTTTGCCGGGCGGCGCCAGGGTCGGGTCCATAACGGAGGTCACGGGAATGAAGGTGTTGATCCCTTCATAACCCGAAGGCGGCCGATCCTGGACAAGGCCCTCCATGAGCTCCACGGAACCCTTCAAGGCCCCTTCCTTCACATTCCGGAGAACCATAGGATCCTTGATCACCGGCGCATCCAGAGCAAGCTTCAAATAGACCATACCCATCGGGGTCGCCTCCACGAGCTTCCCCGTTGTGAGTCCGCGCACTCCTTCCACGTAATGGGCAGGGAAAAGGCTCTCTCCGGCGAAACGCAACACCGTCTCTCGGATCCCTGCGTTGCTGATTACCAAAGGCGCCTTCAACTCTTCCCCACTCGTGAGCCGAACCCCTCCTGCCCTTCCCTTTTCGATCAGGATCTTCTCTACGGATGTGGAAGTACGAACTTCCCCGCCATGATCGGTGATCACTTCGGCCATTGCCTGCGGGATCCGGATACAACCGCCCATCGGGTACCCCACGCTCGCATCCCGCTGGCAGTTCTGCATCATCCGAATGAATTCCCCTGTGGAGGCCTCCTTGAGAGTCACGACCAAATAGAGCAGGGCTTTCTGATGTTCCAGGGCGAGAAGAGCGGGATGGGCCGTGAACTCCTTCACCCACTGGCTGTAAGGAACATCGTCGAGTGCGAAGGTCGCCTCGTAATCCATCTCCAGGATGGCGTCCTGCAGCCTGAGCGCGGCACGGACCTCTTCCTCTGCAAGCCCGAAGCCTCTGTAGTACTCGACCAACTCCTCCCGGGAACAGAACGACGCATCCGGGTACGGGTAACGCTCTTCATCGATGAAACACACCGGGCGGCATTCCGGTGTCGCATGCCACCACACGAGGCCCTCCGGGCGACCCACGCGGCGCATGATCTCGCCGAAAGGGCCCTTCTCGCACCGGCCGACCATGTGCACGAAGACGTCGATCAGAAAACCTTCCTTCTCGTAACTTGTACAACGCCCCCCGAGGAATGCGTTCCGTTCAAGAAGAATCACACGTCGTCCTCCGTGGGACAACAGCGCTCCAGCAGCCACTCCACCAATGCCTCCACCGATCACGATGACATCTGCATCCTGTTTCATAGCTCTCCCCTATTGCGCCGAGACCTCGGACCCGGCAGGTTCTTCTCCTTCCGGCATATTCATTACGGACCGAATCCACCGTCGCATGGGCGTGGCGATGTCATCGACGATAATCATGTAGACAGACGGTATGATCAACAAGGTCAAGGTGGTTGCAGACATCATCCCCCAGATGATCGTATTGGCCAGAGGGGCCCAACTCTCCGAGTGCCCCCCCAGGCTCAGCGCCATCGGCATGAGACC
>JAUWSZ010000706.1 GCA_030609865.1 bacterium
AGTAGATCTTCGCCAACTCTCCGAAGTCCTCCCCCGCGCGAACTCTCTCCAACAGCCCTTCCATGGTCTCCCTCTTCTCCATGCGAACCGACTCGTCCGCACCGGGCGGCACGCGCAGCAGGATATGCCTCATGTGCAGCTCCTCGGGCACGGAAAACTCTTCGATGTGGGAGTCATAGTACTCCTCGATGTCGCCCGTATAGACCTTCACCTGATCCCGATACGTTCCCGGAGCAACCAGGACATAGGCGGCCTTCACCTTTTCGGGGGTCAGGAATCCTTCCGAATTCCGCCCGAAGTATTCCTTCAACGCTTCCTCTTCGAATTCTACCGCTTCTTCGAACGAGGAGGGGCTCACGACGAGCGCTGTCAGACGAACCTGCTCCTTTTCGAGTACATAGCAGTTCCAGAGCTCCTGTTCCGACACCTTGACCGTGCCCCGAACGAAATTCTGAAAGGCCTCCACCAGCATCTCATCTCTTTGCTGCTTCTCGAAGTCCGCCGGGGTCAACCGGTTCGTTTGGAGAAGCCGGAGATACTGATCCTTTGCAAAACTCCCATTCCGCTGGAAGTAAGGCAGCGATCGGATCCTGTCCCGAAGCTCCTCGTCCGAGACATCCAACCCCAACCGCCTGGCCTCCTGGAGCTGGAGTGCCGTGTTGACCAGATTGTCCAGGGCCGTCTCACGAAGCCGCAGCTGTTTGATCATCTCCTCGGAAAACCGGTCCTGGTAAACCCGCCGGTACACCCGAAGCAGGTTTTCATAGGCCTGGTTCCACTCTCCCCGGGTGATTCTCCTCTCGCCGACTTGGGCAACGACCACCCCACCCCCCTCTTCGTCCCGCAGCGCGGGCAGAATGCCGAACCCGATCACGAACGACAGCGCAACGCCAAACAAGAGGACCTTGATCACCCACGAACCCGATTGTTTTCTCATGTAACTCAGCATGTCTCCGTACCCCTTTTCATCCACACGTGAAGGCCCAAAACGGGCAAAACCTGCTTCGTGGCAACAGCTTTCAAGCCCCACTTGAAGTATCTGCGATATGGTACGAAAGGCATGGGGAAAAGGCAAACCAAATGCGGCTTGCGCCGCAAGGTGAAAGAGCTAAAGGGGTCAGGGGTCGGGGGTCAGGGCCCGGAGGGCACGGATTTCTCACTTGATCCTGAGACGCCTATTTGATAGGGTGCGGGAAAATAGATAATATTCTTTAGATATGATTGGGTATTTTCCCATTTTCAAAGGGATTTCTGGGGGAATTTTCAGGGAAAGAGAATGCTCTTCAATTGGATTCTGGGCCTTATGTCGAATGACCTTGCCATTGACTTGGGGACGTCCACGACCCTTGTCTACGTGAAGGGCAAGGGAATTGTCCTCTGTGAGCCCTCGGTCGTGGCGGTCCGGGAGGACGACGTCGGGAACAAACGGATTGTCGCGATCGGCAAAGAGGCAAAACGGATGATCGGCAGGACCCCTCCCCAGGTCACGGCCATCCGACCGATCAAGAACGGGGTCATCTCCGACTTCGAGATTACCGAAGAGATGCTCAGGTACTTCATCCTCCAGGCACATCAGCGGAGCACGCTGGCGCGGCCTCGGATGATCATCTGTGTCCCCTTCGGGGCTACGGATGTCGAACGGCGGGCCCTCCGGGAATCCGCCCTGTCGGCCGGGGCGCGCGAGGTCTACCTGATCGAGGAACCGCTGGCGGCGGCGATCGGCGCCGGCCTGCCGATTTCCGAACCGGGGGGGAACCTCGTCCTGGATATAGGGGGCGGCACCACGGAGGTGGCCGTCATCTCTTTGTCCGGGATCGTGGACACCCACTGTGTGCAGGCAGCGGGCGACACATTCAACGAGGCGATCCTGCAGTACGTGAAACGGAAGTACAACCTGTTCATCGGAGAGAACACGGCCGAACTCGTAAAGATAAGGCTTGCTTCAGCGTGGCATATGGACGAATCCAAGGTCATGGAGGTCAAGGGGCGTGATTTGATCATGGGCCTGCCACGTCGGGTCCTCTTGCGCTCGGGCGAAGTGCGCGAGGCGATCCAGGAGACCCTGAACGAGATCGTCGATGCCGTCAAGATCATGCTGGAAAGAACCCCGCCCGAACTGACGGTGGACATCATGGAACGGGGAATCATCCTCACCGGGGGAGGCGCCTTGCTGTCCCAGTTGGACATCCTCCTGCACAACGAGACGGGGCTGCCCATTCATATCGCCAAAGACCCTGTTGCCTGCGTGGCTCTTGGCTCCGGAAAGGCGCTGCAAGAACTTTCCCTGCTGAAGAAGGTGGCTGTGGAAGGTTGAGACGAGAGCCGGGCAGTCTTTCTCCAACAACGAGAACAACCCTGCTACTGACGGATGATGGGGAAGGTCTTCACATTACTCGAAAGGCACTGGTACTCAGCGCTCTTCCTGGTGCTGTTGGGCGGCGCGGTTGCCATGCTGTTTTCGCGGGCGGAGAAGCAGCCCGAGTCGCATTCCCTCCAAAAGGGCCTTCTGGAACTCTCCGGACCTTTTCAAAAAGGCATGACCAAGAGCGTCGGCTTCTTCGAAGACCTCTGGCAGCGGTACATGTATCTCGTCGAG
>JAUWSZ010000257.1 GCA_030609865.1 bacterium
GGCTGGTCTTGTTTGTGTGTTTGGGGTTCTTCAGTGTCTGGACGGACTCATCCCGGCTGAATGCGGCGGCCGGAAAGCGGGAGGCCTCACTCCAGCAGGTACGGTATTGGTGCAGTGCGAAATACACGCGGGTCGTCTTCGATCTCGACCGGGAAGTGGATTACCACGTGGGCAGGCTCCAGAAAGACGATTCGGCCAAAAGGCCTGCCCGGATATATGTCGATCTGCGGGACACGCTTGGTTCGAAGGATGTGGCCGCCAAGATGGAACTGGCGGAGGGGCCTGTCCGAAGCATCCGGTCCGGGCGATACGACAAGAGGACGACCCGACTGGTTCTGGATCTCCGACATGCCGAAGACTACAATGTCTTCCGACTGGAGGAGCCGTTTCGGATCGTTCTGGACCTTTGGTGGAAGAAGAACGGCCGAGAGCAGAAAAGGTCGCGGGCGGGGCACGGCACGAAGGATGCGTCAAAGGCGAGGGCGCCACGCCTTCCCCTTATCGTCATCGACCCCGGACATGGAGGACGCGATCCAGGGGCGGTTGGAAGGGGCGGGTTGAAGGAAAAGGATGTGGCCCTCGGGATCGCGGGGTATGTCAAGAACATCCTCGAAGGCCAGAACAAGGCGAAGGTGATCCTCACGCGAGACCGGGACCAATATCTTCCTCTGGAGAGGAGGGCGTGGATCGCCAACTCGAAGGACGCAGACCTGTTCGTCTCGATCCACGCAAATGCACATCCAAGTCGGAGCGTCAACGGTGTGGAAACCTACTACCTGGACAACACGACCGACAGGGCGGCCATGCGCGTGGCCGCCCTGGAGAACGATACGCCGGAGAAGAGGGGAGACGATCTGAGCCGGATATTGATCGACCTCCGATGCAACGTGAATGCCTGGGAGTCGAATGAACTCGCACACACGATGCAGAAAGCCTTGGTCGAGAAGGTTCGACAAAAGGGCTACAAGGGTACGCGAGACCTGGGTGCAAAAGGGAGCCTCTTCTACGTGTTGATCGGTGCGCACATGCCCAGCATCCTCGTAGAGGTGGCCTTCATCACGAACCCCTCCGAGGAGAAGAGGCTCGCGACCCGTGCCTACCAGAAGGCCCTTGCCGAGGGCGTTGCGCGTGGGATCACGGACTATCTTCGACAGCGGGGTCGTTCAGACTTGTTGGCGAAACAGGAGGGGGGGTGACCGGAAGAGCGAAAGGGGGGCGAGTAGAAAAAGGTAAGGGCTGGGGGTAGATGCGGCCGGCCAAGTTGACAAGGCAGGGGATTTGTGTTCCCCTATACTCGATAAAGAATGACGTGAAGACGTGACCTTTAGCGGAATCGAGCCTGCCTCCCTTGAGGCGCTCTCTCCGAGAACATAATCAGACGTGTTTGGCCGGAGAAGAACAGGAAACTGCGAGCCCGTGTGAAGAGCCAATTCGCGCGCGATCGGAAAGTAACAAGAGAACGCCATGAAACGCACCTATCAGCCCAGCACGATTCGAAGAAAAAGAACGCACGGATTTCGGGCTCGCATGAAGACGCGAGGTGGAAGAAAGGTCTTGAGCCGTCGGAGAGCCAAGGGCCGCAAGAGGCTTTGCGTATAGACCTCCGACTTGATGCCTGCCCCGAAAAGGCTCCTATGACCCGATGCGCCACCTTTTGAAGACACAGGGATGCCAACGCCCGGACCAATCCTTTTCCAAACAAGACCGACTCCTCATTCGACGGGAATTCCTTGCGACCACGAGAAGGGGGAAGCGGTATACCACCCGGTATTTCTTGGTATTCCTACGCTCCAACCGAAAGGGTAGGTCTCGTCTGGGGATCGTTGTCAGCAAGAAAGTGGGAAAGGCGATAAGGCGGAACTACTTGAAGAGAAGGCTCCGAGAGTTCTTTCGTCTTCACAAACCCTGGCTCCCTCCCTCCACCGACATCGTCATTATTGCCAAGAAGGGCATACCGAACGTGACGTATCGGGGCATCTGCAAAGACCTTGAGCGCTTTTTGCAGGAACCCCCCCGTTCGAGCGTCCGACACCACGGAAGGGCAAAGCATGCTAAGACAGACCCTGGTCGCGGTGATAAGATTGTATAAGCTTCTGCTGTCACCGTTTCTGCCCCCTGCATGCCGGTTCTATCCCTCCTGTTCGACGTATGCCGTTCAGGCCTTGGAGAGGTACGGCCCACTCAAGGGATTGTGGCTTGCGGGGAAACGGGTCCTACGATGTCATCCGTACCATCCCGGCGGTTATGACCCCGTAGACTGACAGAGGAATCGCGCAGACACCTGGCCGGTCCGAAGCCGAAGGCACGGGACTCGTTTTTTTTGCGAACCGAGTCTTTTACCCGATTGAGGGGATTCAATGGAGAAACGACTACTGCTCTCGATGGTTCTTTGCCTTCTCATCCTGCTGGTCTACCAGTCTTACACAGAGAAGCAGAATGAACGATGGAAGGCCGCGCGGCAGGAGGCGGATAGGGAAGGGCTGCAGGAAACCCCGGCGGATCTGGACCGGCTCGATCCGGAAGGGGTTGTTGCGTCGCAGGGGCTTGCGGAAGGGCTCCGGGAGGAGGAAGGGGAACTCAGCGACGCGTCCCAGGATGTGCGCTGCGAGGAGGTGGTCGTGGACACGCCGCTCTATCAGGCGGTCTTCTGTTCTCGTAACGGCAGGCCGATGCGCTGGACGCTGAAGAAATACCAGCGCGACAAGGCCTGCGAATGTCCGGTGCCCATACCAGGAATCGGAAAGGGTGGACACGAGGAAGCGGCCGATCCGGGGAGTCCGGCCTGGGTGGAGAGAATCCACGCCCAGGGGCCGGAAGAATATCCGCTCGGTCTCGAGATCTCCACGGGCAGAGACAAACGGATTCCGATTCGCGAGGCGTTGGAACCGGATCGTTTCGATCTCGATTTGCACGATGGGGAGGCACCGGCCCGGATCACGTTTTCTGGAACAGACGCCCGGGGCAGGCCGGTCGAGAGGGTCTACACCTTCTCTCCGGATACATATATGGTGGGTCTCGAAATCGAGATCGGCGGCCTGGAGCCGGCGCTGCAGCAGGCAGGCCTTGCCATGAAACTCACCGAGAGGATACCGGAAGAGGCGAGAAGCCGTTACACCTTTTCCGGGTTCATGGCCTTCATCAACGAGGGCCTGGAAAAAGAGAAGAAGCTGGATGCAGGGGACCCGCGGTATTATAACGGCAACGTGCACTGGGAGGGCTTTTCGGACAAGTATTTCCTGACCAGCCTGCTCCCCGTGGACAACCCGGTCTCGAGCGTCAACCTGGAACAACTGCATCCCGCCGGTGAACAATCCCCCGGCCTGTTCGTCTCGCGGCTGATCTACAACATCCAAGCGCATCTGCAGGGGGATACGGCCCGTTTTGCCTATTCGCTCTACATCGGCCCGAAGGATTTCGAGGTGCTGAGAGAAGCCGGCCATTTTCTGGAGAAGTCGATCGATCTGGGATGGTTCGGGTTCATTGCCAAGCCTCTGCTCGTGATCCTCAAGTTTTTCTACAAGTACACACACAATTACGGTATCTCGATCATCATCCTGACGATCCTCATCAAGATCCTCTTCCATCCGTTGACGAGAAAACAGATGGAGTCGATGCGACACATGCAGAAGATTCAGCCGAAAATGAAGGCGATCCGGGAGAAATTCAAGGATGACAAGGAGAGGCTGAACAAGGAGGTCATGGACCTCTACCGTACCCACAAGATCAACCCCCTCGGGGGGTGTTGGCCCATGCTTCTGCAGATTCCGGTCTTTTTCGCACTCTACAAGGCCCTGTTGAACTCGATCGAGCTTCGACATGCCCCTTTCATGTTCTGGATTCAAGACCTTTCCGAGAAAGACCCCTGCTATATTACACCCATCATCATGGGCGCAACGATGTTTCTCCAGCAGAAGATGACGCCGGTGGCAGGGGATCCGAACCAGCAGAAAATGATGATGTTCATGCCCCTGATTTTTACGTTCATGTTCCTCAATTTTCCTTCGGGGTTGGTCCTGTACTGGTTGGTCAACAACGTCCTCACCATTGGCCAACAATACGTCTCGCAAAGGCGAAAACAATAATTCCACGGGGAGGGAAGTCTATGCGGTTTGTCGAAGTGGAGGGCAAGAGCAAGGACGATGCGACGCAGAAGGCAGCCCGGGAACTCGGGGTTTCTGTTGAGGAGATCGGGATAGAGGTTCTGTCGGACAGTGGGCGCGGTTTTTTCGGTTTCGTGGGCGGGAAGAAAGTGAAGATTCGTGCCTGGTCGAAGAGGGAAAGCCGGGAAGAGATGCATGATGATGTGCTCGAGATCCAACAAGCCGTCGCTGAAGAGCCGGCTCCAGTTGCTTCCGAGGACGAAGAGGAAACCGAGAAAACTGAGGAAACCGAGAAAGCCGAGAAGGCCCAGGAGGTTCTGCAAGGGCTGATTGGTTGGTTGTCGGAGCAGGCCACCGTGGAGATCAAGGAAGAAACGAGCGAGCGAATCCTCCTGGAAATCCATGGGGACAAGACAGGCCTTCTGATCGGGAAGAGGGGACAGACTCTGGATGCCCTGCAGTTCCTGGCCAACAAGATGGTGAACCGATCGAGAGATACCGCTAAACGGATCGAAGTGGATATGGAGCAGTATCGCAAACGAAGGGAACAATCCCTGCGAAATATGGCGGTCCGGCTCGGGCAGAAGGTGAAGAAGAAGAGGAAGCCGATTACCATCGAGGCGATGAATGCCCACGACCGCCGTATCATCCACCTCACCCTGAAGAACGATCGTGCCCTCGAGACCAAGAGTGTGGGCAAGGGAGAGATGAGAAAGCTCGTCATCCACCCCGTCAACGGCGGGAGGTCGAAGCGGTATGAGAGTTCCGGCGCTGCCCCTTGAGGGGGACACGATTGTCGCCATCTCGACCCCTTACGGTGTCGGCGGCATCGGTATCGTGAGGATATCCGGGCCGGACGCAGAGAAGACCACGGACCAGATCTTTCAGCCCAAGACGCCCCCCGAACGATTTTCATCCCACCGGTTCACCTACGGACATGTATGCGATCCCCGGGACAACTCCGTTGTCGACGAAGCCCTGATGGTTGTCATGCGGGCGCCGAATACGTACACCCGCGAGGACGTGGTGGAGATCCATTGCCACGGGGGAGCCCTGCCCGTTCGAA
>JAUWSZ010000662.1 GCA_030609865.1 bacterium
ATAAATTTGCAGGTTTGGCTGCCGATTTGGGTTTTCTTGAAACGGGGCACTTTTTTTTGTATTTGCCCGTCAGTATCCGCAATCCACGATCCTAATGGTAGGCTACGAACCCTACTGAGAAGACAGGGACTGAAGAGCCCAGGGGATCCTCTCACGCTCTTCTGCCACACACAGGAGAAGCATCTTGAAACGAATGGTCTTGTTCGGAAGTGGCGGATGGGTCCCATCCCAGTCCCGCGATACGATGTGCATTCCTGTTGAAATCGGCGCAAACCTCTTCGTCCTGGATGCGGGCACGGGTATGCGCCGGTTCAAGAGCAGGATCGGTTCCGCGCTGTTGGACAGACACGACACCATCTCGATCTTTCTCTCCCACTATCATCTCGACCACATCATCGGCATCAGCTACTTGCCGCTCAGCTTCACGGGCAAACGGGTCATTATCTATGCCCCCGAATCCGGAGCGGAAGGCCAGAAGCCGGAGGAGATCCTTGCCCGCCTTTTCGACGCTCCGGTCTTCTTTCCCCTTTCCGGGTTTCCCTGCAAGGTTGAGATCCGGACGATTCGTGAAGGCGAGCATGAGATCGATGGAGTCCGTATCGCTGTGCACCCGCAGTCGCACACGGTTCCCTCCGTTGCCTACCGCATCGAAGACTGGCTGTACTACGCCACGGACCGGCGCCCGACTCGTGACCTGGTTCAGCATGCTGCGGGCGTTGAGTACCTCCTGCACGATGCCTCCTTCGATGAGGAGGACTTGGGTGCAACAACAGACCCTGAGCAGCGGACGAAGGAACTGTGGGGGCATTCTACGGCACAGGACGCAGCACGGCTGGCGCGTGACGCCGGAGCAGGACACCTCGGGCTGATTCACCTCACGCCATCGATGGCCGAGGCCGACTATACCGCTCTCCTGGAGAAGGCCCGCGAGATCTTCCCGGCCACTTTCCTGCCCAAGGAAGGCCGATGGATTCGTTTCGAATAGAGGAGGAAAAGGCATGGAAGCAAGATTCTGGCACAAGGCCTATGCTCCGCAGGTCCCGCCGAGCATCGAGTACGAGAACCTCACCTTGCCGGCTGCCCTCCAGAGGATGGCAAAGAAGTACCCCGACAATGCGGCCCTGATCATGATGGGCAAGACGATCAGCTACAGGCGGCTCGATGTAGAGGTCGACCGGTTCGCCGCCGCCCTGAGCGAACTCGGCATCCGGAAAGGGGACAAGGTGGCCCTCATCCTGCCCAACATGCCCCAGATGGTGATCGCCACGTACGCCCTTTTTCGCCTCGGCGCCGTAGCCGTCATGAACAACCCGCTGTACACGCAGAGAGAGCTCGAGCATCAGCTCAACGATTCCGACTCGAAGATGGCCATCTGCATGGATCTCGTCGTTCCCCGGATCGTCTCGATCCGGGACCGAACACGGATCGAGACGATCATCTCCTGTCACATCCGCGACTATCTCCCCTTCCCGCTCAAACATCTCTTCCCGATCGTGAAGAAGCAGATGCACAGGAAGACGCGATCCTCTGATGGGGCCCTCGAGTTCACGGATCTCCTGAAGAATGCCCCTCCGGAACCTCCCCGGACGGATGTCTCCTTCGACGATCTGGCCTGCCTGATGTACACCGGGGGAACGACGGGCGTATCCAAGGGGGCCATGCTCAGCCACGGGAACGTGAGCATCAATGTCCAGCAGTTCTCCGCCCTGCTGTTCGACGCCGAAGAGGGCAAGGAGAGCATAATCGGTATCCTGCCCTTCTTCCATGCGGCCGGCTTCACGGCGGCCATGAACCACTGCATCTACCGGGCCTTCACGAACGTCCTCGTACCCCGACCCGACCCGGACACCCTCCTCAAGTTGACCGTGAAGCACCGGCCCGCCTACTTCGGGTGTGTGCCTACCCTTTACGTGGGAATTTTGAACCATCCCGACTTCCCCAAGCACGACCTCTCGTTCATCAAGGGGTGCATCTCCGGCGCTGCCCCTCTGGCCATCGAGACGATCCGGGAATGGGACGAGCGCGTCGGGGCGCCCATCATCGAGGTGTACGGGATGACCGAGATGTCGCCCATCTCGCACGCCAACCCGTGGCGCGCGAACATGAAGCCGGGAAGCGTGGGGATTCCCCTGCCCGACACGGACTGCAGGATCGTGGACGTGGAGACCGGAACCCGGGAGATGGGGGTTGGGGAGTCGGGCGAGATCCTGCTCAAGGGCCCGCAGATGAGCCAGGGGTATCACAAGAAGCCGGAGGAGACGGCAGAGTCCTTCCGCGACGGGTGGTTCCACACCGGGGATATCGGGTACATGGACGAAGAAGGGTACCTGTTCATCGTGGATCGCAAGAAGGACATGATCATCGCCGGCGGGTTCAACATCTACCCGAGGGAGATCGATGAGGTCCTGTTCGAGCACCCGAAGATCATGGAGGCCTGCGCGGTAGGCCTGCCGGACCCGTATCGCGGGGAGACGGTCAAGGCCTTCATCGTGCCCCGGGACGGGGAGACCCTCACCGAAGAAGAGGTCGTCGCCTACTGCAGGGAAAAGCTCGCCGCCTACAAGGTGCCCAAGCAGGTCGAGCTGGTGGAGGAACTTCCCAAGAGCGCCATCGGCAAGATCCTGAGGAGAGAGCTGCGGGCCATGGAGGAGAAGAGGGCAAAAGAGGGAGAATAGAAAGAGGCCTTCGAAGGAATCGCTCGATTCCCCGAAGGCCTCTTTTCAGCAATAGGAGAGGGCCAAGAAGGAACCTCAAGGATTCCCGTCAAAACTC
>JAUWSZ010000523.1 GCA_030609865.1 bacterium
GCAGCCGAGGAAGTGAACCGGTACCGTACGAGGATGGAGGACCTGGTTCAGCAGAAGACTCGGGACCTGGAGAAATCCCTCGCGGGCCTCCACGAGAGCGAGCGGCGCTTCCGGTCGATGGTGGAGAACGGGTCCGACATCATCTCGATCCTGAACGGGGATGGAAGCAGGCGCTATGTCAGCCCTTCGATCGAACGGATCCTCGGATACAAGCCGGAGGAACTCGCCGGAACGAATGTTCTTGAAATGACCCACCCAGACGATTTCGAGCGTGTTCATGACGCATTCATGGACGTGGTACAAGTTCCGGAAATGACTCTTAAGATCGAATACCGGGCACTGCACAAGAACGGCTCCTGGCACAATTTCGAGACCATAGGAAAGAACCTTCTTCTCGACTCGGCCATTGCGGGTGTCGTCATCAATTCGCGGGACATTACCGAACGGTATCAGGCAGAGGAGGCATTGCGGTTCACCCAGTTCTCGGTCGATCACGCTTCCGATCCGGTCTTCTGGATGGGCAGCGACGCACATTTCACCTACGTCAACGATGCGGCTTGCCGTTCTCTGGGTTATACGAGAGAAGAGCTTCTCGCCATGACCGTTCACGACATCGATCCTGATTTCACGTCCGAGGTCTGGCCTGCATACTGGAGAAAAATTCGGGAACGAGGCTCCTTCACCGTCGAATCCCGTCACCGCACCAAGGACGGACGGGTCTTTCCTGTCGAACTCACGCTCAATTACATGCAGTTCGAGGGCAAGGAGTACAACTGCGCCTTTGCTCGTGACATCACCGAGAGAAAACAGGCCGAGACCGAGTTGATCCAGGCCCACAAGGAAATGGAGAAGACGAACCGGCAGCTCGAGCAGGCCATTCAACACGCCAACCTGCTGGCCCTGAAGGCCGAAGTGGCCAACGTGGCCAAGAGCGAGTTCCTGGCCAACATGAGCCACGAGATCCGCACCCCGATGAACGGCGTGATCGGGATGACCGGGCTGCTCCTCGAGACCGAGATGACGCCGGAGCAGCAGGAATACGCGAAAACGATCCACGCCTCCGCAGACGCCCTGCTGAGCCTGATCAACGATATTCTGGACTTCTCCAAGATCGAGGCCGGACAGCTCGAACTGGAGGTCCTCGACTTCGACCTGCGAACCACCGTCGAGGATGTGGCCGACATGCTGGCCATGCGGGCGAATGACAAGGGCCTGGAGTTCTCCTTTCTCATCCATCCGGATGTCCCTGCCCTGGTGCGGGGAGACCCGGGCCGCATCAGGCAGATCCTGATCAACCTGACGGGCAATGCCGTCAAGTTCACCGAACAGGGCGAGGTTCACATTCGGGTGGCCGTGGACGAAGAAGCGGGGCACCAGGCAACAGTTCGCTTTTCCGTAACCGACACCGGGATCGGTATCCCCCAGAACCGCCACGCCCGGCTGTTCAAGTCCTTTTCTCAGGTCGATGCCTCGATCACGCGCAGATATGAGGGCAGCGGCCTGGGGCTTGCCATTTCGAAGCAACTGGTCCAGATGATGGGCGGCGAGATCGGACTCGAGAGCGAGGAGGGTAAGGGATCCACGTTCTGGTTTGCCGTCGACCTCGAGAAGCAGCCGAAGGGCCAGAAGCCGGAGAGGGTATTGCCCGAGGACATCCGCGAGGCCCGGATCCTCGTCGTCGACGACCATGCAACCAACCGGTTGGTGTTTCGGGAGATGCTGCGCTCCTGGGGCTGCCGTTTTGACGAGGCGATAGACGGGGCCCAGGCCCTGGAGATGCTCGATCAGGCCCGCAAGGGCGGAAACCCCTTTCGGATTGCCCTGGTCGACATGCAGATGCCCGGCATGGGTGGAAAGAACCTGGGACAGAAGATCAAGGAAGACCCGGAGTTCCGTGACACGCGGCTCGTCCTGCTCACCTCTGTGGGAAGCCGTGGCGAGACCGCGGAACTGCAGCGAATCGGCTTTGCCGCATACCTGACCAAGCCGATCAAGAGTTCACAACTCTATGACTGCCTCGTCACGGTCCTGGGCGTAACGCCTGCAGAGACCGGGAAACGCAGTCGACCGATCATCACTCGACACACGCTGCGAGAGGAAAAGAAGCGCAGGATCCGGATCCTCGTGGCCGAGGACAATGTGGTGAACCAGAAAGTGGCCCTGCGCATCCTCCAGAAGCTCGGCTATCGGGCCGACGCCGTGGCCAATGGGCAGGAGGCGGTCACCGCACTCGAAACGACCCCTTATGACCTCGTCCTGATGGACGTGCAGATGCCGGACATGAACGGGTTCGAGGCCACGCGGCTCATTCGCGATCCGGAATCCCGAGTCCTCCGGCACGACATCCCGATCATCGCGATGACGGCGCATGCCTTGAAGGGCGATCGGGAGAAATGCCTCGAGGCGGGCATGAACGACTACTTGAGCAAGCCGGTGACGGCCCTGGCCCTGAACGAAATCCTGGAAAAGAGCCTGGCGGCCGAACCATCTGCAACCCTGATCGTTCCCGAATCCGATCCAAGGGTTGCCAAGCCCGTTCACATCCAGCGGATTCAGGCGATCGCCGACGGAGATCCGGCCTTCGAGCGGGACCTGATCGAATCGTTCCTGTCGCAAATGGAGCAACATCTCAAGGCCCTGGAATCCTCTGTACACGAGGGCGACGGGAAAGAGGTGGAGCGCTGGGCCCACACGATCAAGGGATCGAGCGCGAGTGCGGGAGCCAAGGGGATGCAGGAGATCGCTCGCCGGATCGAGCAGTTCGGGACCGGGGAGGAGCCCGCGCAGGTGCTCGAACTCCTGTCCGAAACCAGGTCTGAATTCGAACGGGTTCGAAGGTTTTTCAAGGCCTATTTGGCATCCCGCCCCGCCCCCGAGCAGGATCAGCCGCAACAACCGCAGTGAGTACCCGCTCGTCTGTATCCCTTGGGCCTGGCCATTAGCTATTAGCTGTTAGCCTTTAGCTCCCAACCCTTCTCCCTGATCTTTCGGGAACGGGCACGAACCTCAGGGATGTCTTGACCGGCCCCTTCCCAGCCTTTAACATGGTTCTTGCATTTCTGATTTACCTATGGAAAAAACCCCCTGTTCATCGATGCGCAAACAGAACTGTACGAGGAAGACCGATGAGACTGGATCAGTCAAAGCTCAAGGCGATCGTGCGGGAGTACCGAGAAGAGCTCGAGAGGCTGTTTGGGGACCAGTTGGTTCGTGTGACCCTCTACGGTTCCTTCGCCCGGGGAGAGGGACATCCGGATTCGGACATCGATATCCTTTGCGTTCTGCGCGCGCCCTTCGACTACTATGAAGCCATCCGGAAGTCCTCCGAGCTCACCGCAAGGTTGAGTCTTGCACACGATGTGGTCCTCTCGCGGGTCTTCGTTTCCGAGGAAGATCTGAAGACCCTTGGTCTTCCCTTCTTCATGAAC
>JAUWSZ010000583.1 GCA_030609865.1 bacterium
GATCCTGAGGGTTCCTTCTCTCAGGCGAGCCAAGATCTCGTCTGTCATCGGCACATACCGGCCTGCTTCGTCATCCCGAAAATAGAGGGGATCCGGCTTGACTCTCTCGGGATCGTATCCGTCCCTGTGGAGCTCAATCTTTCGTTGCTTGAGGGTTCCGGTAACGTCCATCTCCTGGACCAGGCGGACGAAAAGAGGTCGAGCGTAAGGTGGAAGTCTTGAAGCCACATATTGGTAGAACGCTTCAGGATCAAAGGTGGCACCGGGCTCGAGCACGAGGGACGCCATGCCTGCACGGCCGTCTGCGTGCGGAATCTTGACCCCATACACATTCGCTTCGCTCATGCCAGGGCATGCATTCAGAAGCTCAGCAACCTCCTGGGTCGAAACGTTCTCCCCCTTCCAGCGGAAGGTGTCCCCTTTGCGGTCGACAAAGTAGTAATTCCCATCCCCATCCTTATAGAGTTGGTCGCCCATCCTGAAATAGGTATCTCCCCGCTTGAAGGCATTCCGGACGATCTTCTTCTCGTTCTCTTCCGGGTCTGTGTATCCGTCGTGGGGCATGAGCCCCTGGCCGATCTTGCCAAGCAGCTCTCCGGTCTCCCCCACCTCGCACTCCACGAGGAACCCATCCGGTCTCCGGCTCAGCTCCCCGGTGTCCAGATCGGTTCGTGCAAGCCGCACCTGACTGTGTTGAAACGGAAAGGGCCTGCCAACGGATCCCGGAATACCTTGCAAATTCATCAGGGCGACATTGCCCTCTGTTTCTCCGTACATTTCGATGATGCGGGGGATCGCAAATCGCTCCTGAAAGGTTTGCCAAATATCCGGACGCAACCCGGCGCCGGCAGCAAGTCGGATCTTATGATCCCTGTCTTGAGGTCCTGGCGGAACACGAAGGAGATACCGGCAAAGCTCCCCTATATAGTTGAAAAAAGTTACCCCATGACGTTGAACGTCCTCGAAGAAGCCCTTGGCACTGAAAGACCTCCGGGAGGCAAAGGTGGCGCCGGCCCGGAGCGCAACACTAAAGGCAACAACGTTGCTTTCTCCGTGGTAGAGGGGTAAGGGGGCGTAGAGTACATCCTGGGAAGTGATTCCGAACAATCTCGAAAGGGCAATACCGGCCATTGCAAAACGGCTGTGCCGAATGATGGCAGGTTTGGGGAAACCGGTAGTGCCTGAGGTATAGATATAGAGGAAGATATCCCCTCCCCGGAGATCCGCAATAGGAAAGTCTTCCTCGTTGGCAGCATCCAAGGCGAGCTGCAGGCTCTGGGTCGAAGGGGGCAAGGTGCTTGCCTCGCCGGTGGCCCAGATTGTTCTCTCTGTAGTGTCCGTAACGGGCACAACAGCAGGCAGACATTCCTGGTCAACCAGCAGATGGCGGGCCCCTGAAACCTGCAGAACATGCGCCAGAGGGGGTCCCGAAAGATGGGTATTGATCAGGGCGCCGATACTTCCTACCTTGGCCATAGCGGCCTGGGCCATGAGGAAGTCCGGGCTGTTCTTCATCATGATGGCAACCGGGTCCCCTCGCTTGATTCCTGCCTCTTTCAAAACGTGGGCGCATCGGTTGGCCCCCCTGTTGTATTCTTCGTAGGTAACGGTCTCTTCTTCGAATCGCAGGAAGACCCGTTCGGGAAATAGGGAAGTCTGTTTTTCGAGAAGCACGGCAAAGGTCTCACGACCCTTGTTGGAGGCCCGTCGGAGAGACGAGAGCATCAACACAAAGGTCGGAATTTCGCGAATGTCTTCAAGAAACAAACGGAGATTCACGATCCGCTCTGAATCCTCGCTTTACGCATCCGACGAGCCACGATTCTCATGATCCAGTATATGAGGCCGGGACTCATTCTTTGCAGCCGCCAAATAGTCTTTGCCCACCAGCCGATCACGATCGTCGCTTTGTTTCGTTCGACGCCGCGCAAAATCTTGGAGACGCATTCCTCTGGGGTTATGCCCATGCTGTCCATGACATCATCAAGGATCTTCTGGCGGTCGATCTTGACCATCTTGCTGGTTTCGATGATCTTGGTGGTGACATATCCGGGGCATGCCACGCTGACCTTTACCCCGAGCGCGGCTCCCTCCGCCCGCAAGGCATTGGAAAGCCCTACTACGCCATACTTGCTCGCCACGTAAGACCCCATCACCGGGAAGGGCACGAGGCCTTCGACGGATGAGGTGTTCACGATGTGGCCGAAGCCTTGTTCGGCCATGATCGGGTAGGCAGCCACCATGCCATTGACCACACCGTAGAGGTCCAGGTCGATGACGCTGCGCCAGTCCTGAATGGAGCAGTCTCTAGCCTCTCCGAAGATCAGAATGCCCGCGTTGTTGAACAGATAGTCGAGCCGGCCGTGCTCCTGGACGGTCGTTTCCACCAATCCCTTGACCGCTTCGAAATCGGTCACGTCAACGGTCGCCGCTTCAGCGTTATGTCCCGCCCTCTTGATTGCCCGAGCGGCTTCCTCGACCCCTTCAGGGTTCACGTCTGCCAGGATGACAAAGGCTCCGCTTTGGGCGAGCCCTTCTGCGAGCGCCTTGCCGAGCCCTGAAGCAGCACCCGTAACGATTGCGACCTTTTCCCTGAAGATGCTCATGTGTCACCCAAAATAGCCCTTCTGCCTCGCTTCACGAACCAGGTCGGGTTCTTTCCACCACTTCTCGATCCCAAGGTCCTCTGCGATCATGTTTACCGCATTGTAGCCCGGACCAAAGGTCACCAGCCCCCCGGAATGGCAGCTCGCCCCGCAGATGTAGAGGCCTTTCACGGGCGTCCTGTATTCAGAGCATTCCTCGTTCGGCCTGAGAAATCCCATCTGGAGGGGGAGGTATGCACCCTGCTTGTACGATCCCTGGACCATGTTGCGGAACTTGTGCGAGAAATCGAGGGGGGTCACGAGGTAGGTCCAGAGAACCTTGTCCTTTGTCAAGTTGGGAGCGTATTTCCGCAGGGTGGCGAGGAACTGCTCTTCGCGCTCCTCCCTGAGCTTGCGATCCCACCACTTTTCAGCGCCTTCTTTCAGGTTATAGGGGGCCATCTCATGCATGGTGCCTGTGTGTCTTCCCGCAGGGGCCTGGCTGGGATCGTGCAGGGTGGGAAACACGCAGTCAC
>JAUWSZ010000445.1 GCA_030609865.1 bacterium
ACGGGCCCCCCCCGCATGAGCAGAGATTTATCGTCGCCCGGCCAGGGACGCCCCATTTGTTCGTAAAGGCTTCGGATCGGCCTGTCTGTCGGATGGTTGATGGTCAAGCCCATGGCGCCCTCGGAGGTGTGCTCGATCAGCAGCACGACCGCATGATAGAAGTTCGGATCCAGCAACTGAGGGACGGATATCAGGAATCCAGGGGCATACTTGGCTTCTTGCGTCATGGTTTTTCTCCACGTCCGGAGGATCTCTTCGTCTTCCGAGAAAGAATCCGAAGCGCCTTCCGATCGCTTTCAAAGGCTATGTTTTCCGGCAGCGCGTCCAGGGGAAACCACCGCAGTTCGGTGACGTCGTCCTGGGGCTGCATCGCACCCGGAACGAGGCGCACGGTGAAATACGCGTTCATCAGGGCGGGGCCGTCGGTGCCGTAGGTGTCCGCTTCCATCGTGATGAACTCGTCTACCTCACAGGCAACCCCGAGCTCTTCTTTCACCTCTCTCTTTAGTCCCCCGAAGGGATCCTCTCCATACTGGAGGAACCCGCCGACCGTGTTCCAGTCGCCTCGATGCGGCTCGATCCCCCGCCTGCCGAGCAGGACCCGGCCACGCTCGTCAGTCGGGAGGGCCCCCACGCAGGGGTGGGAGTTGTGGTAGAGCACAAACCCGCAGGAACTGCATTCCTGCCGGAACGGGTTGTCCTTCGGAAGGGGGTGCGCGCACCATGGGCAGTAAGGATACGGTGGCCTTCGGTACCTCGTCATTTGCCCTTCCGACACATGTTCCCTTAGACTGGTTCCCTACCCGGGCCTCCGCGATGCCCCCAACCGACCCTGTGATGCGGGAAACGCAAGATGAATATTATAACGGCCCAGCCGAGAAAAGGGAAACGCTCCTTGACTTTCGGCGCCTTGTTCCCCTATTCATTCTTCGACGTGAACCCCTAAAGCGGCTTGCGCCTTGTTCAATTCGCCGATATGGAGGTTCTCCGAACATCTACGCAAAAAACGTGGATTCTCCGTTGAAAGACTCTAACCCCTCAGGTGAAGAAGCGACCGGAAGCCCATGCCCGACATGAGAATCCTGTTCATCAACACTTCGTGGGGCTGGGGAGGCATGGAGATGCACCCCCTGGTCGTGGCAGACGGGATTTCGCGGAAAGGACACCCGCTTCTGTTCGCCATGCGGTCGAAGACGGCCACGGACAAACATGCCACGGAGAGGCGGTTTGACCGCGTGGCACTCCCGTTCCGGTGGTACCTGGATCCTCGATCCTATGTCCCCCTCAGGCGGTTGGCCAGATCCCTGGGAATCAACGTGATCCATGTGCATGCTTCGCGCGACACGTGGAGAGGCATGCTCCTGGCCGGTATCCTTCGCCGGTCGGCCGTCCTGCTCTATACGAAGCACAGCGGCACGCCGCCCGGTTCCAGGAAGACGGATCCGCTGCACAGACTCCTGGTCCGGCGGCTCGATGCGCTGGTTGCCAACTCTCATTACATTCGCGAGAACACCCTGAAGACGTATCCGATAGACCCGTCCAAGGTGGAGGTGATTCACTACGGTGTGGGCGAGGAAGCCGTGGGGGACCCGCAGGGGGCAGAGGAAATCCGCAGAAAGCTGGGCCTTGAGCGCGACACCCTGCTCGTGGGCATGGTCGCCTCCGTGTCAGAGGGAAAGCGGCAAGATCTCCTGATTCGGGCAGCAAAGAGGATCTCGGCAGACCACCCGGAATGCCGCTTTCTTATCGTTGGAATTCCCGGACAGGTCGAGTACGCCAAGAAGATTCGCGGGATGATCGAGACCCTGGGCCTCGAGAAGCAGGTCATCATGCCCGGGTTCCTGGGGAATATCCCGTCTTTGATGCTGGCCCTGGACGTTCTCGTGCTTCCGTCGAACAACGAGGCCTTCGGGATCGTCCTGCTGGAGGCCATGGCCAACAGCCGGGCGATCGTGGGAAGCAACTCCGGCGCCATCCCTGAAATCGTCCGTCATGGAGAGAACGGGCTTCTCTTTGCCCCTGGGGACTCGGACTCGCTGGCAGAGGCAATCCTGCGGTTGATCCGGTCTCCGGAAGAGAGGATGGGGATGGGAGAGCAGGGCAAGAGGACCTTTCACGAGAGATTCCGCCTGGAGCGGGAGGTGGATGACACCGAGCGACTCTATCGGTCCCTTCTGACACGGCGACCATAAGAAGCAGGGGTCAGGGATTAGGCACGGTGCACTCGTCCTCGTCGTCGTCCTCGTGCTCGAAGCGAATAAAGGGCAAAGGCGAATGGAAGAACAAGCAGAACCGAAAAAGAGCCTGGCGCGAAGGATCGCGATCAACACCCTATGGGTGAGCGGGGCGCGCGTGCTCGGCAAGGCTGCAAGCTTCGTCGTCATTCTCCTCCTGGCCCGTTATCTCGGGATCGAAGGGTTCGGAAAGTTCGCGTTTGTTACGGCCTACCTGGCGTTGTTCGGGTTCTTGACCCACATGGGACTCGACGTGATCGTCATCCGGGAAGCCTCGCGGGACTTGAAAGGCTCCGAATCGCTTGTCGGAAACGGCATCTTCCTGAAGGCGATCCTGGCCTGCGTCATTTACGCTGTTGCGCTCCTCGTAGCATGGGCTTCGGGCTACGAGCCGGAGAAGTTGCTCTACATAGCTATCAGCGGCGCCGGGTTCTTCCTGGCACCCCTCACGCTGTACACCGCCGCCTTCTTTTCCACCCTGGAGCTTCGTCTGCCCTCTGTACTCGAGATCGGGGCGAGGATGCTCAACCTCCTGTTCGTTGTGCTCGTCCTGCTTGCCGGACAGGGCCTTGCGGTGATCTTCGCGGCGATTGTCTTGTCCGGGGCGCTCGAGGCATTCGCAAAGACCTACTACGCGAGACGACGCTTCCGCCCGAAGTGGCGGATCGACCCTGCTCAGTGGACATACCTGATCAAGGAGGCATGGCCCCTCGCCCTGGTCGTGATCCCGACCCTGTTGATCCAGCGCATCGATCAGATCATGTTGGAAAACATGAGCGGGGATGCCGTCCTGGGGTACTATTCGGCAGCGGTGAGGCTCACGGAGGCGTTCCTGATCCTTCCGGTGGCGGCCCTGAGTTCTCTGTTTCCGTTGCTTTCGAGGTACTACGAGCAGGATTCCGAGGCCTTCGAGCGTACGAGTCGCCTGGGCTTTCGATACCTTTCCATTCTCGGGGTTTCTGTCCCGTGCGTCCTCGCCCCCGTGTCAGGCCATGTGGTGACGTTGCTGTTCGGCCAGCCCTTTGCCCCTGCTGCGACCTCGGTCATCGTGCTCGCGTCGACGCTCGTCTTCCTGTTCGGCGGCTTCCTGCTCGGTTCCGTGTACGTCGTCATGGGTCGCCAGAAGGCCCTGGGCCTGATGCTCTCGGTTGCGGCGTTGCTGAACGTGGTCCTGAACGGGTTCTGGATCCCTTCTTTCGGTGCAACGGGCGCCGCTCTTGCGACCCTCGTGAGTTACGGGTTCGCCATGATCGCGGCGGCCTGTTACCCGCCCATGCTGGCTCATGGGAGAAGCTTTCTCGGGTCGTGCCTGAAGCCTGCACTGGTCGGCACCCTGAGTCTGGCCGTCTCGTTCAAGCTCTTTTCCGACCATCCACTGGCCGTATCGTTCAGTTTTCTCGCACTGTATGCGTGCCTGCTCGCGGTTACGGGCGCATTTCGTCGGGAGGACTGGCAGCTTGCCAGGCGAATCCTGTCTCGCTCACCGCAAGGAGAAACATGATAAACAACTTTATGTTATCCGTGTAACTTGCTAGAAAAACTGTGCAATGATAAGCTATATTTGGTATTAGGTATTAGCAGTTAGGTATTAGCCCTCCCCCCTCCCTTCCGTTCGAC
>JAUWSZ010000025.1 GCA_030609865.1 bacterium
CTACGGGTGTCGCTGTGATTGACCCCTATTTTAGGCCGTCGGAGGAGTAAGCAGGCGGGGCGGGGTTCCGGCAGGCTTGCGGGGGGTAGACGACCAGCTATGAAGTTTCGAGAAAAGATTCTGTTTGGAGCTGTAAGGAATAGGGGGGAAGATTGAAAAGACGTCGAAAAGAAGTCCATTTGACTCGCGAGACAAGCTCGCCGGCACCCTTCCTGGTTCTCTTAATCTTCCTTGTTGTGCTCTCCATCCCTTGTTCTGCCTCTGCCGATGAATGCCTGATCTGGACGTTCGATTTCCGGGACGTATTCTACGACATCGAATTCTTGAACGAAGAGACCGCGGTGATCGTCGGAGCCCGGGGCCGGGTCCTCGTATCCCATCCGAAGTACAAGAACTTGTGGAGTCCGAGGAATTCGGGAACGAAGGAACTCTTGACCTGTCTGAGCTTTGCGGATGACCGGAGAGGTTGGGCGGCGGGCCATGGGGGCGTCATCGTCCACACAGCCGACGGCGGGGAGACATGGCGGATTCAACGAGAATCGTCCCCTGAGAACCAGCCCCTCCTCGACATCCAGTTCCTGTCCCCCATGGTTGGATACGCCTGCGGGGCCTACGACACGTTCCTTGGGACCACGGACGGCGGGAAGAACTGGACACTGAGTGCCCCCGGATCCGACAACATCTACAACGGCCTCGCGTTTCTCGATGAACGGACCGGCTATCTTGTCGGCGAGTTCGGTACGGTCCTTGAGACAACGGACGGAGGCAAGTCTTGGGAACAGCACGATCTGGGCGGTTTTGAAGGCTCCCTGTTCGGCATTACCCTCCTCTCGCCGAAGGAGATCCTCGTTTATGGGATTGCAGGGAAGGTCCTCAGATCCGGGGACGGCGGTCTCCACTGGGTCGATGTGTCTGCTGACCAGAATAAGTCGCTGTTCAGGGGGGCTGCCCACGGAGAGGATGTGGTCCTCGTGGGGGCGTCGGGAACCCTGCTTGTCAGCACCGACGGTGGGAAAACCTTTCTCAAGAGAGTGGATAAAGATTTCACAGCTTTTGCCGGCGTCTGCCCTCACCCCGGTGAAGGGTTCGTGTGCGTAGGAGAGAGAGGCAAGATCAAACACCTTCAGAGGGTGGATACGAAGCAGGAAAAGGGCGCACTTTGAAACAGATTGCGACAACCATATTCAAATTCCGTGTACACGTGCTGATCTTCCTTGCGCTGGTCACGGTGTTCCTGGGGCTTCGAGCCGGCGATCTCAAGATCGCTACAGATTTTTCGAAGATGGTGCCTCAAGAACACGAATACATGAAGAACTACAGCCCATTCAAAACGACCTTCGGCGGGGGAAATCAAGTCAGAGTCTCTGTCTCCCGTAGTGACGGATCGATCGTAGACTCGGAATTCCTGAAGACGTTCCGCGAGATCAACGAAGACGTATTCTTCGTGAAGGGAATCGATCGTCGGACGGTCAGATCCATGGTATCCCCTGAGACCCTCGTCGTGATCATCAACGAGGAGGGTTTCAATGTAGGACCGGTGGTGCCCCACATCATTCCGGAGACCGAGGAGGGTCTGTCCAAGATAGAGAGGAACATTACCCTGGGCGGCCTCAAGGGCCGACTGGTCGCGATGGACATGCAGTCCGCGCTGATCAACGCGGAAATCTATGAGACGGGGGTCGACTATCTATCCATCTACAGGCAGTTGAACGAGATCCGCGATAAATACTCGGACGATGACGTCAGCGTTCGTATCAATGGGTTTGCGATGGTCGCAGGGTTCGTCAACGATGCCTTGCCCAAGATCGTTCTGCTCTTCGCTCTTTCGATCCTCATCACCTTCCTGGTCCTGTATCGCTGTTTTCGCTATCTTCGTCTCGCTCTTCTGCCCCTCTTTTCAGGGGGCTTGAGTGTCCTGTACGCCCTCGGACTTACCGAACTGATAGGACTGACCCTGGATCCGATGACGACGATCATCCCCTTCCTCGTCTTTGCGATCGGAGCCAGCCACGGAATCCAGATGGTCAAACGTTACCTGGAAGAATGTGTCGTTCATGCGGAGGGTTACGATGCAGCGCTCCACGCCTTGGCCGGGCTGATGGTGCCTGGGACGGTGGCTTTGGTGACGGACGCCATCGGCTTCCTGACGATTCTCTTTGTTCCGATCGGTGTGATTCACGAGTTGGCCCTGACGGCAAGCATCGGAGTCGCCTGTGTCATCGTGGCCAACATCCTGGTCCTGACGCTGATCCTTTCCTTTTTCCCGAACCTCATGCCCGCCGAGTCTGAAGAGGCGGAAACACGAACCGTTTCGATCGTAAGACGTATTTTGGACGCTGTTTCGAGGTTGACCCATGGGAGAAGGGCTTACTGGGTGACCGGGGTGTCTGTGATCTTGCTGCTGATCGGGTTCTTTAGTTCCCGGACGATGACCGTGGGCGATGTCAATCCGGGTGAGCCGCTCCTGTGGGAAGATTCCGTTTACAACCAGGATGCGGCGGACATGATGGCGGATTATATGCTCGGCATCGACTGGATGTCTGTTGTGGTCGCCGGAGACGAAATGGGTGTTTGCAAACGATACGACGTTATGCAGACGATACAGGACTATGAATGGGAAATCGGGAATATTCCGGGCGTTACCGTGGCCATCTCTTCCCTCCTCCTGGGCAATATGATCAACGAGACGTTTCACGAAGGGGATATACGCTGGCGGGCATTGCCACAGACTTCGCGGGAACTCGGCTGGGTCATGGGATACGCCGGATCGACCGACGACAACATCTTCAATACCATGGGCTGTCAATACATGAATATCATGGTGTACCTCGCCGATCACAAGGGGGACACCATCAGGAGGGTCATCAAAAAGAGCAAGGAGTTTATTGCCGAGCACCCCCTAGCCGGGGCCCGAGTCCTGCTGGCCGGGGGCAACGCGGGTGTGATGGCAGCTACGAACGAGGTGGTCGGAGAGGCCCAGGTGCCCATGTTGCTCCTGATCTACCTCTCCATCTTCGTGCTGTGCCTCCTGATGTTCCGAAACCTGAAGGCCCCGCTCTTTATTATTGCCCCGCTGTTCGTGGTGTCCGTTGTTGCAACCGCCTTCATGAAGGCGGTCGGCCTGGGGTTGAACGTGAATACCTTGCCGGTAGCGGCCCTCGGGGTCGGTATCGGTGTCGATTATGGTATCTACTTCTATTCGAGACTGACGGAGGAACGGAAGAAGCAGGACTGCTTTGCGGATGCTGCGAGTGTGACCCTCCAGACGACGGGCGCTGCTGTTCTTTACACAGCCCTTACCCTGAGCGCCGGCGTCTTCACCTGGTACTTGTCGGATCTGAAATTTCAGGCCGACATGGGCCTCTTGCTGGGGTTCATCTTCCTTGCAAACATGGTCGGCGCCATGGTCCTGCTTCCTGCGCTGGTTTACATCTTTGATGTGAAAGACAAAACAGGGAACAAGACAGGAGATAGGGAAGAAGTCTGATCGCATTGATCGAGAACACACATTCGTGAGCAGCACGGAAAAGGTGAAATCATGAGATCAAGAGTGATTGCGATTTTCTGTCTTTTGGCCTTCCTCTTTCTGATGCCCGGTATCGCGCTGGGGTATGATTGGAAATTGGGGGATTGGGGGAACGTGAACCTGAGAGGGGATATCACCTACGCTCTCAAGTTGAGGACGGAATATCCGACGCCTCGTTTCGTGGATCCCAGGAGCCCGTACTATGTCTCAGGGAACGCGAATTTCGACAAATGGGACCTGGGTAACAACGCCTTGATCGGAACCGTTGAGGTGATCGTTGACTCCAAGAACATCACCTTCTTCGGCAGGGTGGTGGGCTTGCTCGATTTTGTCTATTTCGACGAGGACAAGTTCAACACAGAGACAAGGGAACACGCGGCGTACAACATTACGGATGGCCTGGAGTTTTATCTGGAGGGCAGAACCGGGGCCCTCACCACACGCTGGGGGAGACAGATCATTCAGTGGGGGGAATCCACGGCTCCGATCTACGCCCCGGGCGTGAACGTGGTGAGTCCCTTTTTCGTCCAGAGAGTCAGTAGCGCGGGGTTCACGTTTCGCTCCTGGCAAGTCCCCACCTTCATGGGTTGGGCAAGCTACGAGGCCACGGAGGCCCTGTCCTTCGAGGCTGTGTGGCAGCCTGATTTTGACCCGAGATTCTTTATGCCGGTCGTGGGTACGTTTATGAGCCCCGCAGACATCCTCGGGTTTGGTGTGGAATCCGATTTGGTCGAGGATCTGAGACCGAAGGATTGGGTAGACCAGCAGCAGTACGGCGGCGCAATCCGAATGGTCGTCGCGCCGTTGGGCATGCTCGAGCTCGGACTCTACTACTATCATTACCTCTCCCGATGGCCCCTGTTGAACATGCCCGAGACATTCCCCCCTAAGATTTTTGTAGAATGGCCGGAGCTCGACATGATCGGGATCAGCTTCTCCCAGGCGATTCAAACGTGGGGCTTGAACGTTCAGGTCGGCGGCGAATTCGCTTACCGGCCGAACGAACCCCTCCAGTTGGGATCGGTCAACAGCCCCTTTATTGCATCGGTCAGCGGGATGGAAAACGGGGTCGTAGGCTTTGAAAGGTCGAACACCCTGTCCTGGGATATCAATGCCATGAAGTTTATGTTCGATGTCTTTGACTTCAGCCCCTGGACCTTCATGCTGACTCCGCTGGTCGAGTTCTACGGCAAGATCAACCTGGACTATGATGAAACGATGATGTTCTTTGATCCCCAGTTCACGGCGTACTACACCGTCCAATTGCCTCTCTCGACCTCGGACATGATCGACAACACCCGAATAAACCTGAGTTTTTCGTCCATGGGCGGAATGCACAGCGAGAAGAACCTGCTCCACGCGCTGGCCTTCACCGCAGGGGCGAAATACGGTGATTCGTGGGAGGTCTTGTTCGGATACAACCTTGCCGTCGGAAACGTGGAACAGGACCCGCAAGGGCAGTGGCTTTGGGACCGGGATAGTTTTGTCTTCAAGTTAACCTACTACTTCATTTAGGCACAGGCTGAGTTATGAAAACCATCGTGTTTACGGTGTTGAAAGTCATCGGCGTAACGCTCCTGGCGATTACGCTGATCTATGTCATCTGGCAGCCTGTTATTCCGAGTGGCTTCATCATCGAGAAGATGGCGGAAATGATCGAACCCCAAAATCTCCGCGAGGACGAACAGAAGGTCGTTCGCTTTGACCTGAGCGGGAAGGGAGGCGGCCTCTACAATCTCGTTGTTCGTAAAGACGGGGCGGAGGTGGTGGAGGGAGAGACGGATAGGGTGGACCTGGTTCTCTATATGGAAGCAAGGGATTTCAATGCCCTCATGTTCTCTCTTGCCAGGGGCAAGGCCGATGAGTCAACGTTCATACGACTGACCCTTTCAAAGGTCATGCGCTTTGCCGGCGACATGGGCGTTTTTGAATTGATCTTCAAGAATGAAGAAGAAAACGGATAAAAGCCCTTTGCTGTAATATGAAGAAGACAATGAAGGCCAATTCCCAAGGCAATGCAACATGAAAGGACGCAAGCCGATGAAGACCTCGATCCTTAGGGTATTCGTTCTTAGTCTGGTTCTGGCCGTGATGCCCACGCATGTTTTCGCAGAGGATGTGGAATACACGCGGATGGGCGCGATTGCGAGCGGTAATGGTCCCGGAGATATAGGTCCCTGGGAAGGCGTGAAGGGCCTCGAGTGTCCGGCCGACTTCAAGGCAGGGCAGTTCTTGCCCAACCCGTACAAGGACGAGAAGCCCCTGTTCCGGATCGACCACACGAACGTGGACCAGTACAAGGAGCGACTCTCTCCCGGGCAGATCGCGCGTTTGAAGAAGAACGAGTTCTACTACATGAGCGTCTACCCAACCCATCGCAACACGGAGTATATCGAGGAGTTCTATGCCGCAACCGAAGCAAGCCAGAAGACGGCGAGCGTCGACGACAAGAACATACTTCAGGGCTTTCAGGGGGGCGTTCCCTTTCCGTTCCCGAAGAACGCCATAGAGGCCGTATGGAACGTAAAGAGGCCGTACATGGGGGATGACGCTTACAACCATATGTGCCGCAGGGTTGTGAGCCCTTCCGGGAGGATCAAGAAGACGTTGCGGCAGGCACTGATCTTTATGTGCGATGAGAGAAGGCTGAGGAGCAAAGTAGAAAATCCGGACAAGATTTCCTACAAGATCAAAGCCATCTATACGTACCCGGCGGATGAAAAGGGCACGACCTATTTGACGTTTGGCTACATCGATGATAACCGGCTGGAGGACGCCTGGCTCTACCTGCCAACCCTTCGAAGGGTGAGACGGGCTCCAACCATGGTCGGCGGAGGGCAGCTGGACGGAGAAAGCACGATGGACGATCTGGCCCAGGAGTTTCGGGGGCCGATCAACGACTGGAACTGGAAGCTGCTTGGCAGGCGGGAAATGTACATCCCGGTAAACAATTACGACCTCTGGGAAATCGGAACGCCCGACGAGGAGGAATGTCTTCCCGGTGATATCAACCCTGCGCGCGCACGGTATGAACTGCGTCGGGTGTGGGCGGTGGAGGGCACTGCCAAGGAGGGGTTGGCTCACCCTTACAGCAGGCGGGTCGGTTACTATGACGCAGACACGTGGCAGCCGGCAGCAGGTGACAGGTACGATAAGCGGGGCAATCTCTGGCGAATGCTCGAGTTCTACACGAGCTATGATTACTGCCAGAAGTTTCGATTAGTCGCCGCCGACATCTATCTGAACCTGGAATCGGGAAGATACGAAATGTCGGGTGGCTGCCGAACCAAGGAGACCATAACGGCGATCTATGACACAGGCCTCGATCCATCGGAGTTCACCGTACAATCTCTGAGGAAACTTGGGAGATAGTTGCCCATGGCACAGTACGATGTGATTGTAGTGGGTGCCGGGACGGCAGGACTTTTCTGCGCGAATTTCTTGGCTCGATACGGCAAGAAGACCTTGCTCCTCGAACACAACCACCAGCCCGGCGGCCTCACCGGCGGATTCTGGCGCAGGAAATTCTACTTCGATGCAGGCGATCAGTCCTTTGAATCCGGAGGCATGATGATTCCCTTGTTGAAGAACCTGGGGCTCTATCGGCCGAGCGACTGGGAGTTTGCAGACTACACGATCGCTTACGATCGCGGGTCGGTCGTGATGAAGGACCAGAAGAAGGCGCTTACTGACCTGGTCGACCTTTTCCCCGAGCATCGGGATGAGATGTCGAAGCTCTTCTCCGAGATGATTCGCTGTGCCGACTTGCTGGGGGCGATCTCGAACGACAAGACCTCGCCGATCGACAAGAGCGGATTCGCACGGCTGCGGTCGATCATCGATCTCGGACGAACCTTTCTCTCCAACCGGCGAGAAATGAAGGAAATGATGTCTACCAGCATCCCGGAGTTCTACGAGCGCTACCTTTCCCCTTCCGATTACCGGGATCGGATGACCAAGGTCGGCTACCGGAACATGCCGATAGGTATGGGGGCGGGCTTCTGGTTCACCTGGTTCGAGGACTACTGGTACTACAAAAGAGGGCTGCAGGCCCTGATGGACGATCTCGCGAAAAGCTTCATCAATCACGGCGGCGTGATGCACTGCAACCAGACGGTGGACCGGATCCTGGTAGAGAAAAACAAGGCGACGGGGATCAAGACGAAGGACGGAAACGACTATCAGGGGAAGTCGGTGGTCTTTGCGGGTACGCTCCAGCGCCTGTACTCCGAGTTGGTCGAGCCGAATCTGTTGGATCCTGCCCTGGTGAACGAAGTCAAGACCGCGCCCCTGTCAGAGCCTCTTGTTGCACTCTACCTGGGGGTGGACATGTCGGACGAGGAGCTTTCTCGGTATCTGAAAACCCATCACACGCTGTACTTCCCCGACGGCCCCGTGCCGGATTACGACGATTCTGAGAACGAGGGTATGCACGAAACGGCCTTTACGGAGATCAACTGGACGTCCATGCGATGCAAGGAGCTTGCCCCCCGCAAGAAGAACTCGCTGGTGCTTCAGACCTTCACCTCCTACAACTGGATGGACAAGTGGGGCGCGGGGGGAAACGATTTCAAGCGCCCAACAAGGTACAAAGAGTTGAAGAAAATGGTAGCGAAGCAGATGTTGGAGACGGCTTGTCGCCAAATCCCAGAACTCGAAGATCGTATCGTGTATCAAACCCTGGGATCGCCCCTTTCTACCATCCGGTTCACAATGAACCCGGAGGGAGCGTCCTGCGGGTGGAGTATGGCCCTTGGTCGATCCTACCTGCAAGACAAGTGGGTATCGCTGACCACTCCGATCGATCGGTTGTACTCGATCGGCCATACCGCCTTCTGGCCGGGAGGGGTTCCGATGGCCGCCCTCTCCGGTGCGATCGTGGCACAGATGATCAAACACGATCGAAAGGTGGAGATCTTACGCGAGGGTGCCCGGCTGTTCAAGAGCCGATTGCATGGGCGGCAGTGAGGGGGTACACTCCTCCGGAAGCGGTCTCTCCAGCCCGATTTCTCCAAACTCCAGTTTTGCGAAAGCCAATTCACTTATTGACTGGTCAACGAAAATAATGGATAATCGGTCAATAAGAGACGCCCCATAGCACCAGGCTGGTGGGTCTCCGCCTTGCACCTGCAGGAAGCCAACGAGACGAGATTCGGAAAGGGAAGAGACGAGACCTCCCCGGGAAGAGAAAAGGAGAGTAACGATGGCCAAGGATGCGAAACTGGCTCAAGACATAAAGCCCCTGATGGAATACCGGAACATGGCGTGGAAGTGCTGGAAGTGCGGGTTCTGCCGGATGAGCAATCCGGACGAGCAGAAGACCAACAAGTACTCGAACAACTGTCCCCGTGGGACCCGGTTTCGGTTCGAATCCTTTTACGGGACCGGGACGCAGGAGATCGTTCGTGCCCTGACCTGCGATCCGCCGGAGCTTGACATCACGGATCCTGCGGTTTTGGAGAGGATTCAGAAGATCGTGTACACCTGCCCGCAGTGCGGGGCATGTCAGGAGAACTGCAATCCGACCAAGGATCTCGAGCCGGCCAATGCCTCGATCGCGTTGAGGAACTGGCTCGTCGACCAAGGGCTGGGGCCATTGCCCGAGCATCAGCCCCTCGTGAAGAGCATCATGAACTACGACAATCCCTGGATGCAGCCCAGAGCGGCCCGGGCGAAATGGGCCAAAAAGAGAAAGGTCAAGGATGCCTCAAAGGAGGAAGTGGAAGTGCTCTATTACCCGGGGTGCACGGCCGCCTATGACCCGGTGATCCAGCCGGTGGCGGGTTGGGTGACCGAAGTGCTATCCGCGTCGGATGTGGACTTTGGAATCCTGGGAAAGAACGAGATCTGCTGCGGGTCGACGGTGCTGCGGGTAGGCGATCGGGACAACTTCCGGAAGATCCGGGTCAAGAACCTGGAGAGCCTCAACAGTACGTCTGCCAAGACGATCGTCACGGCGTGCGCCGGTTGTTACAGCACCCTGACGCACGAGTACAAAGAAGATTTGAATGCAGAGGTCAAACATATCGTGGAATTCGTGGACGAACTGATCCAGGAGGGCAAGCTAGGGTTCACCAAGAGTCTCGACCTGGAGGTGACCTATCATGATCCTTGTCACGCGGGCCGGTACTGCGACGTTTATGATGCCCCCAGGAATATCTTGAAGGCACTACCAGGGGTTACGCTTACCGAGATGCAGCGGATTCGGTCCTGGAGCTGGTGCTGCGGGGCCGGGGGAGGGTGTCGCACCGCCTTTCCCGAGGATATTGCAGGGTTCGCTGCAGAGGTGAGGCTGGAGGAGGCCTTCGATACGGGCGCAAAGACCCTTGTGACCTGTTGCCCCTTCTGCGAGCAGAACCTGGGGGAGAACGCCAAGCGTACCTTTGACCGTTTCGGGATGGATGTCCGGGACATTATGGACTTGGTCTACCAGGCGCTGTAGCGGGGTAGGCTATCTCCCCGATTTTCTCAATGCCTGAACCGTGAAATACGACTCATCAAGGCCTGTGTCATAAACGGTGGTGGTGGGAAGCTGCTTACGGCATCCTCCAAACAACTCATATCTCCCTGACTCGAGATTCATGTAGATGTAGCCGGCGTACATTCTCATTTTGTTGCAGCTATCAGCGAACCCATAGACTTCGTACATCCGCCACAGATTCCCACGTTTATCATACCTGTCGGCAAGCACGGGCTGCCAGTAATCTTCATCATAATAGCCGACCCGTCTACTGTAAGGGTGATCCAGTCCTTCCTTCAGGGTCCCTTCCACGATCCAGACCCGGTGCAATTCATAGCGTATCCGCTCTGGATTTATGTCCATTGCCCAGCATTCATCTTCATCCTCTGCATCCGGCGCAAACAGGTCGTAACAGTTGTTTGGAACGTACATTTCCTTCTTGCCGATGAGCTTCCAGTTCCAATTGCCGACCGTTCCCCTGAACATGAGGCCCTGTTCATCCATGGTGAGCTCTCCATCGAGCTGTCCTCCATTGCTCAGCGAGGGGGCGCGCCGCACCCGCCTCAAGGTGGGAAGGAACAACCAGGTGTCTTCCAGCCTGCTGTCATCCAGGTAGGAAACGGAAAGGAAGTCTACTCCCTTTTCATCCGCAGGATACGTGGTCAGGCTGCGGAGCTTCTGAAAAACCCCATCAGGATTCGGAAAGGGTCTGGTCTTTAACCTGGTCTCGCCATAGTTCAGGACCTTCGTCTTATAATAGGTCTTCTTAATTTTGCCGGAGGGGCTGACAAGCCTGCGGCACTGAAGATTGTCGGCGTCATCCCCAAGGTACATCCTGCGGATGTTCCATATTGCCTCGAGGCCATTCTTGGGAGTAGGAAAGGCAATCGCCCCGTTGAACCCCTGCAGAACCCCTTCTTCATCGACAGTGCAGGTTTCCTTGTTCTTTTCGACGGCCGCATAGTATTCAGGGCAAAATTGAATGTTTCGATGGGTCGGATAGACGGTCATATAGAAATTCTTGTGCTCTTTCAGACGCATGATCTGTCCGGGGGAAAGCCGGTCCTTGTATTTGTGCACGTTCGTGTGGTCGATGCGGAACAGAGGCTTTTCCTCCTTGTACGGGTTGGGAAAGTACTGCCCCGGGGTGTAGTCGTCCGGACACGGCAGGTTCTTATGCCCTTCCCAGGCGGGGATCTCCCCTGTGGCATTGGGGCTGGGATCCGCCCCAATCAGGCTGATATCAATTGCGTAGCTCGTGGCGTACGACGCGGCGAGCAGGAAGAAGAGAACGAATACGCTCACAGTTGCAGCCCTCATCAGATCCCCCCTTCGTCTTGCGTTACAAGGATACACTCCCACGAGAAGAACTTTCCATCGCGCGGCCTTTTCGTCTCTTGAAGTAGTTTTGCATACTAGGCCCTTGATCTTCAAGCTTTTTTTCGGGCTTGCGCCCCTATCTACAGCCTCGAACGGGGAAATCCAGAGGCTGCGGTCACGCCAATCC
>JAUWSZ010000220.1 GCA_030609865.1 bacterium
CCGCAACTCGTGAAGATGATCTCGTCCGGTTGCGCCCCGAGAAGGGAGGCCACCCTCTCCCGGGCATCTTCCACCTTGCGGTTCACCTGGCCCCCAAAAAAGTGCATGCTGGACGGGTTGCCGTACAGGTCATGGAAGTAGGGCAGCATCTCCTCCACGACTTCCGGAGCGACCTGGGTCGTTGCGTTGTTGTCGAGGTAGACCGTCTTTGTCATGGCGTCATTTCCTCTACTTCGATTTCAGGACTCACGAATTCCCGGAGCTTTTCCTGCACGTAGCCCTTGAGGGTGAATTCAGAACTCGGACACGAGGAGCAAGTCCCTCGGAATCCCACGAAGACCTTGTTGCCTTCCACGTCGACGAGGTCGATATCCCCGCCGTCCTGCTTCAGGGAAGGCCGGATTTCCCGATCCATCGTCTCTTCGATCAGCTTGATCTTCTGCAGGTTCGTGAGCTTTCTCCCCGACTGTGCTGCGAGGGCCTTTTGCTCCCTCTCCGCCTCTTCCGCGATTTCCCGCAGGATCTCCTGGATCTCCGGATGGCAGGTGCTGCAACCCCCTCCCGCCTTCGTGTAGTGCGTCACCTGCTCCACCGTCTTCAGGCCGTTCAGCTTGGCAACCTCCATGATCTCCTCCCCCGAACTCCCGAAGCACTTGCACACGACGTCTTCAGGGTCTTCTCGCTTCGTCTCTCCCCTGTAATGGGCGATGGCAGCTTCAAGGGCTTCCTTGCCCATGACCGAGCAGTGCATCTTCTCTTCAGGCAGCCCTCCGAGGTAGTCTGCGATGCCCTGGTTCGTGATCTTCTCGGCCTCTTCGATGGTCTTGCCCTTGATCATCTCGGTCAACGCGGACGAGGAGGCAATCGCACTGGCGCACCCGAAGGTCTTGAACATCGCTTCTTTGATCTTCCCTTCCTCGTCCAGCTTGAAGGTCAGGTGCAAGGCGTCTCCGCAGGCCAGAGAACCCACGTCTCCCACCCCGTCCGGATTCTCCACCTCGCCCACGTTCCTGGGGTTCTTGAAATGCTCCAATACTTTCTCTGTGTATTCCCACATTTTCCTACCTCTCCATCTGTTGTTCCGACCCTGGTTTGTCTTTACAATTCATATCTGAAAATCGATGACCGGCTCCTTCTCCTCGACGCGTCCTTCCCGGACCTGCAACCGGGGCGGTTCGATCACCACCTTGGTTCCGGCCGGGATGGTGCCCGTGAGCCAGACGTTTCCTCCGATGACCGATCCAGTGCCGATCGTCGTGTCTCCTCCCAGTATCGTGGCTCCCGCGTAAATCGTCACGCTGTCCTCGACCGTCGGGTGCCTCTTGGTTCCCCGCACCAGCTCCCCGGTCTCGTCCCGGGGCAGGCTCAGCGCTCCCAGCGTCACCCCCTGGTAAATCTTCACATCGTCTCCGATCACGCAGGTTTCCCCGATGACCACGCCGGTCCCGTGGTCGATGAAGAAGCGCTCCCCGATGTGTGCACCCGGATGGATGTCGATCCCGGTCACGGTGTGCCCGTATTCCGTCATGATGCGAGGCAGGATGGGTATCTCCTGGTGGAACAGCTCGTGGGCTACCCGGTAGATCGTCATGGCCTTGATCCCCGGATAGCCGAAGATGATCTCCTCGAAACGGGATACCGCAGGATCCCCCGCCATCGCCGCCTTCACGTCACCTCGCAACAGCCTTCGGATGTTTGGGATCTTCTTCATAAAATCGATCGTCTCTTCCCGTCCCCTCCGCATGCATCGATCACAGACCCGATGGGCCCCCACACAATCGTGGCGGAGGCTCTTGGCGATCTGCTGGCTGAATCCCTCGTAGATCTGGTTCATTTTGGTGCCGAGGTAATACCTGTAATTGATCCGATCCGCCCTCCAGTTTCCGTAGTAGCCGGGATAGATCACCTCATGGACCTCATCCAGGATCCCGATGATCTCCTCCCGGGAGGGCATCGGGTAGTCTCCGACGTTGGCCAGAATGTCGTCCTGAACATAGGTCTCCGCCACCTCGTCCACGATCCCGATGATCTGCTCCTTCAGGTCGAGGTCGGATTCCCTGGTCATGACCTCTTTTTCTTTCCTGACGCGCATCCTCAGAGATCCCCGTCACCTTGCGGATTGGGAAAACAAAGGTTCAAGATCGCCGTAGATCTTACCAGATACAACACAATTTTTGAATCCGCATCACTTTTTTCTTTTCTCCATCGAAACATATCTTCGGGGCAGCTTCCCGACGAACATGGAACGGGGCCGCATGAGCCGATTGTCCGCATGCTGTTCCATCACATGGGCGGTCCAGCCCGCCGTACGGGAGGCGGCAAACACCGTTGTGTAATACTCCACGGGGATCCCCAGCGCGTGCTGAACAGTTGCCGAGTAGAAATCCACGTTCGGGTAGATCCCCTTGCTCTTCTTCACCTGCTGCTCGATGCGGCGGCTGATAGCGTAATAGCGATGGCAGGCAACGTCCCCGCCGCAGACATCCTCGGAATACTTGCGGAGATGCCGGGCACGAGGGTCTTCCACCTTATAGACGCGATGGCCGAAGCCCATGATCCGTTCCCGCCGGGCCAGCAGGCCGTTGATGTAGTCCTCCACGTCGTCGGGAGACCCGATTCCCTCCAGCATCTCCATGACCCTCTGATTGGCCCCTCCGTGCAGTGGCCCCTTCAGGGCCCCGATTGCTGACGTGACCGCGGCATAGATGTCGGCCAGCGTGCTGGCCGTCACCCTGGCCGCAAAGGTGGAGGCATTGAACCCGTGATCCGCGTGGAGCACGAACATCAACTCGATCGCCTCGCAAGTCTTCCTGTCCGGCTCCTGTCCCGTGAACATCCTCAGGAAATTGACGGCTATACTCTTCTTCGGGTCGGGAGGGAGCAGCTCTTTCCCGTTGTAGATCCGGTAGAAGCCGGCGATGATCGCCGGCACCTTGGCAACGAGTCGGGCCGCCTTGCGGCGATTCGCCTCCACCGAGTTGTCCTCGGTCTCCTTGTCGTAGAGTGCGAGGTCCGAAACCGCGGAACGCAGCATGACCATCGGGTGCACACCTCTCGGGACCCGCTTGAACCATTGCACGAGAGGACGCGGCAAGGTCATCTCCGGGATCAATTCGGCCCGGAAGTCCTTCATCTCTCGCTTCGTGGGCAACCGGTCGTTCCAGAGAAGATACACGCATTCCTCGTAAGAGGCGTGCTTCGCCAGATCGTTGATGTCGTAGCCGGCGTAGTACAGCTTTCCGTTCACACCATCCACATACCCGATGCGGGTCTCCGCGGCGATCACATCCTCGAGGCCCCGAATAGCAACCCCTTTTGTTTGCGGTTCCATGGCTTCGTTTTCCCCCTTTTGACACGTGGGTTGATGGTCCGCTTTCTTGTTTTATTAATTTCTTATCTCATTATGCTTTTGATGCGAGTCGAAGGGGTTGGGTTTCTCATCGGGCAGGCCATCACCCGCCCCTGCCAGGCCCGAGGAAGCGGTGATCTTCCCATCCGAATCCACGATGATTCCCTCGACTTGAGGGAGTTCTTCCAAGAGGGCCAGCCCTCCCTCCGGCCCCAGGACGAAGACCGCCGTCGCGAGGGCGTCTGCCGTCATGGCACTGCTCGCGGTCACCGTCACGCTCATGCACCCTGTACTCGGATACCCTGTTCGAGGGTCCAGGATGTGATGAACCCGCTTTCCGTTGACGACCCGGTAGCGCTCATAGTCGCCGGAGGTTGCCACGGCCAGGTTGGAGACGGGGAGTACGCAAATGTTCTTATTGTGGGCTCTCGGGTTTCTCACCCCCACCTTCCAGACCTCGCCGTTCCCCTTCCGCCCAAAGGCAAGGAGGTCCCCCCCAGCGCTGACGATGCCTCCCTTGATCCCGGATTCTCGCAGAATCCCGACAGCCCTGTCCACTGCATACCCCTTGGCGATGCCTCCGAGCGAGATCTCCATGCCCGCCTCCTCCAGGAACACGGTCGAGTCCCTTTCGTGCAGGCGGATCCTTCTGTAGTCGACGATCTTCAGGCGATTCCCCACCACATCAGGCGCAGGCACCTGAAAGTCCGGCCGGCTGAAATCCCAGAGGTCTCCGAGGCCCTGGACCGTGATGTCGAAGGCTCCGCTGCTCATCCGAGAGAACCGTCTCGACTCTCGTACCAGCCGGTAGATCTCTCCATCCACTTTGACGGACCTCGCGCCTGCCGACCGGTTGATCTCGGATATCTTGGAGTCCTTCCTTCGGACAGACAGCTTCTGCTCGATCCGCTCGATCTCCGCATAGGCCCTTTCCACCGCCCTCTCCGAGGCATCCCGGTCAGGGGCCCAGAGGATCATCTCGACCGAGGTGCCCATCATCGGCCGCTCGAAGGCGAGCCTCTCCGCGAATGCCCGGGGAACAGCGGGCACACAAGCCAACACAACCACGAGGAGAGAGAGGACGTGGCAGTTCCTAATCCGGCCAACCCGGGACATCGTGTTCAGGCCCCCTGCTCCCCCTTTGAACGGGAAGACGTGGCAAGTGCAATTGCGTTTGAAGTTTGCGTCCAGCCTCACCCCAACAGGAACCGTCATAGGATACCCGGAGTAGGAAGTAGATGGCAACTTGAGCGACAACGAATCTTAGACCAGGAAAGGTGCATCGATATAGCAAGAGACAACGTATTCATCTAAAACCCTTTTGGGAGAATCCAGACATGAAAGACCCAAAGAGCCTACACTTGAAATTGCAGGAGTATGCAGATTGTTTCTCAGAGTCGGATGCCGCCAGGGAACTCGAAGAGATCAGCAACAAGGGGGCGGGTGGCGACATCACCGCAGACATGACCGACCTGGCACTCAAGTACCTGTCCACCGCGATCCTTCATGGCATCGAAGAAGAGGCACAGAAGATCCAGATCACCCGGGAGGGAGCTCTGGGGGGGAACTGTAAGCTGATCGGGAAGAAAGAGACATCCCTTCCCAAGCCTCCGACCGGCCTTGCCGGGGAAATGGTGGGAATCATTCGCTGCATTACGGATCGTGAAGCAGACATCGGAGAGTCGAAATTGGCCTATGGGCTACGCAACGACCGGCTGGAAATCGACGTGAGCATCCACAAGTCCGGGGAAAAAGAGGTCATGGGGCTCACCCTGCCCACGACCAGGTAGGCGCAGGCGCTGGACGACTTTTTGTAAGACCTGGTGCGCAGGCCGTTCAAAAACGTCCATATGCAAGGCGCGCGAAACATGCCCGCGCGAAGGCGGGGGTCCATGTAACGATGAGGCGTACACCGTACGCCGCAGTGACGAAGGATGAGTGCAACGCCGCAGATGGGCGTTTTGGGACGGCCTGCTCTACTTCTTGCCGGAGCCCTTATCTTTGATCCACTTGGCAAAAACCTTGGCCTCTTCCTGGTCCGTGGCGTCGGGGTGATTGCGGGCCGAGGCCGCCATTTCAGCCCAGGCCTTGTGCTCCGGCTTCGACTCCAAGCCCTCGAGCACACTGTAAGGCACCCTGCCCCTGCACGCAAAGGTACCAAG
>JAUWSZ010000143.1 GCA_030609865.1 bacterium
CCTTCTCCACCATCATACGGACTGCCTCCTCCAGAGTCGAGTCTTCCGGAACGGCCACCACATCGACCAGGGGGATCATGACTTCATCGACCTTCTTGCCGGACAGCTCGATGAGTCGGTCCACCATCTTCCGCTCTTCCTTGAGCATGTCGGACCCATCGTCGGGCAGGCGCAACAGCAACTTCAGGTCTTCCCGCTGCAGGATATCCACGCCGCCGTCTGCCAGTTTCGAAGAAGCCCTGGGGAGCAGGCGCGGAATCGCGGTGATGAACCAGAGTACCGGGGCAAAGACCCGGGAGGCGGCCCAGAGCAGGTAGATCACGCGGGGGGCAAGGACATCCGCCTTCTGCCGAAACAGGGTCCTCGGCAGGATCTCCCCCCAGAACAGGACGAGGGGAGACATGACCAGTACCGCATAGAACTCGCCGCCATGGCCGAAGCGGTCGATCGCGAGGAAGGTCACCAGAATCGTATTGATCACAACGGCAAGATGGGTCCCGACCAGGGTCGTGCCCAGGAGCCACGCAGGCTTCTCGAGCATGCTCTCCACCAGCTTTGCGCCCCGGACACCCTCGGAAGAATCGGTTCGGATCTTCGACTTGTCACAGCTCACGATGACCATCTCCGAGCATGAGAAGAAGGCCTCCACGGCCAGCAGGAACAGTATCACAGGCAGATAGGGGAGAATTTCCATCAACCCTCCCCTCCCTCGCCCGTCCCGGGAGGCGATTCAGGCCCCTCGCTCTCAGACCGGGCCGTATCTTCCGGGTGTCGTTCGACCTTCAACTCCAGGATTCGCGTTCCCTCCATCTCTTCCACGATGAACGTGTAATGCATGAAGGAGACCTTTGCCTCCGGTATGGGCAGCTTCCCGAACAGGCCGAAGACGAGCCCGCCCATCGTGTCATACTCCTCTTCCGGGAGTTCGGCCCCGGCGAGCTGATTGAAGTCCTCGATGGGCATCCTGCCCGGGATAACCATCGTGTTCTCGTCCAGCTTTCTGGGCTGCGGCTCTTCCGGGTCGTAATCATCCAGGATATCGCCGAAGAGCTCTTCGAGGAGGTCCTCCATCGTCACGAGCCCTGCCACGCCCCCGTATTCATCGACCACGATCGCGAGGTGAACCCGGTTGAAGCGAAACTCGCGAAACAGGTCACTCGCCTTCTTCGTCTGGGGGATAAAATAGGGCTTCCTCAGGAAGGCCCTCAGGTTCCAGTCCCTGCGTTTCTCCGGATCGGCCGTGAGCCCGAGGAGATCCTTGCAGTAAAGGATGCCCGTGATATCGTCCTTGTCCTCCTCGTAGACAGGAATACGAGAATAGTGCTGCTCCTCGATGACCTTCAAGATCTCCTCCAGGGACTGATCCTCCTGGAGACAGAACATGTCCGTTCGGGGTGTCATCACCTCGGAGACCCGGGTCTCCCCAAAGTCGAAGATATTGTGAATGAACTCGCGCTCCGCTTCCCAGAGGACCCCGCCTTCATTGCTCTTGTCCACGAGATCCCGGAATTCCTCCTCGGTAATCGGTGCGTCGGCCCTCGGAGACTCACCGAAGAAGAGCCGCACGATCCCGTTTGAAAGGCTCGCCAGGATCCACCGTACCGGTGCGATCAACGAGTAGAACAGGCGGAGGGGGACCGCCGCGAATCGGGCAAACCGTCTCGGGTTGTACAGGGCGAGGGTCTTGGGCGTGATCTCCCCGAAGACCAGAAGCAGGGGGAAACAGACGGCCGTGGCGATGACGGTCTTGAGCAGGACCCGATCGATGGAAACCAGGGGTGGCCAGCTGAGAAAGGCGCCATCCGTGAGGGAGGCGCTCAGGGCGGCAATCGTTATGTTGACGAGTTCATTCCCGATGAGAACCGTCATGATGAGTCTTCGGGGCCGTTCGACCAGCGCCTGAAGACAGCGGGAAACGAAGGTCTCTTTCTCGTCACGGATCCTATAGCGCTCGACCCGCCCGAGGGAAAACAGCGAGGTTTCGGAGCCGGAGAAAAAACCTGCGCAGAGGAGCAATACGACGAGGAAAAAGATTTTTGTAATGACTATTCCAGACAACCTTCCGTTCCCGTTAAGGGGAGGGCCTTTTTGACGATCCTGATATCGCCAGTATCATATGCTTCTTTGGGCGTCTCTTGCAAGAGGACCTGGTTTAGGATCTCTTCCACATGGTGGACGAAGTTCAGCTTTACCCTCTTGCGCACGGCGGGCGGGATCTCGGCGAGGTCTCTCAGGTTCCTTGCCGGCAGGAAGACCTCCGTCATTTTGCCCCGGTGCGCTCCCAGTACTTTCTCCTTGATCCCCCCGACGAGCAGCACGCGTCCACGCAGGGTAATCTCGCCGGTCATGGCCACATCGTGGCGGACGGGTCTGCCGGTCAATGCCGAAACAAGGGCGGCCGCCATGGCAACCCCTGCAGAGGGACCGTCTTTGGGGATCGAACCTGCCGGAACGTGGATGTGCACATCGGAGCTCTTATAAAAATCGTTCGGAATCCCCCAATTTCGAGCCGAGGCTCGCGCGTAGCTCAGGGCCGCTCGTGCAGACTCCTTCATCACGTCACCCAACTGCCCGGTCAGGGTGAGCTCGCCCGATCCGCTCACCACCGACACCTCCACACACAAGACCTCTCCCCCTGCCTGGGTCCAGGCCAGGCCCATGGCTTGTCCAACCTGCGGGCTGTTCTGCTCCTCGTCCGGAAGAAAGCGCGGGGGGCCGAGATAATGATGAAGGGTGCCGACAGAGGCACGGAAGCTCGTTCCCTCTTGTTCTGCAATGCGTCGCGCAACCTTGCGGCATACCTGATTGATCTTCCGTTCCAACTCCCGCAGGCCCGCCTCCCGGGTGTACTCGGAGATCGTCTTTCTCAGGGCGGACATGGACAGCACCAGGTTTTCCGGCGTCAGGCCGTTCTCGTCCAGTTGCCGGGGCAGGAGGTAAGTAGTAGCGATCCTCACCTTTTCCTCTTCCGTGTACCCGGAGATTCGAATCACCTCCATGCGGTCCCGCAGGGTGGGTGGAATCAGATCGAGCCGGTTGGCCGTCGTGACGAACATGACCCTGGAAAGGTCGAAGGGGAGATTCAGATAGTGATCGCTGAAGCGGTTGTTCTGCTCCGGATCGAGGACCTCGAGCAGGGCGGAAGCCGGGTCTCCCCGAAAATCATTCCCGATCTTGTCCACCTCATCGATCATGAATACGGGGTTGTTCGAACCGGCCTGCTTGATTCCCTGGATGACCCGGCCCGGCAACGCACCGATGTAGGTCCTTCTGTGCCCACGGATCTCTGCCTCGTCATGGACACCGCCGATCGAGATGCGAACGAATTTCCGACCCAACGCCCTGGCGATTGACTGGCCCAGAGAGGTCTTCCCCACTCCGGGAGGCCCCACGAAACAGAGGATGGGCCCGCGCATCTTCTCCTTGAGCTTTCTCACGGAGAGGTACTCCAGGATCCGATCCTTGACCTGCTTCAGGTTGTAGTGGTCCTCGTCCAGAACCCTCTGGACCTCTTTGATGTCGAGGTTGTCCTCGGTGGAGTGACTCCAGGGCAGTTCCACCAGCCAATCCAGATAGCCGCGTACGATCGAAGCCTCGGCCGACTCGATGTTCATCGTGTCGAGTCGCCTGAGCTGTTTCAGCGCCTCCTTCTCGGCCTCCGGGGGCATACGCGCGCTCTCGATCTGCTGGCGCAGGCTCTGTATGTCATCGCTCTTCTCGTCCAGATCGCCCAGCTCTCCCTGAATGGCCTTCAACTGCTCACGCAAGTAGTATTCCCTCTGGGTTCTGCTGATTTCCTCCTTTGCCTGGCTCTGAATCCTGGTCTGCATCCGGGTGAGCTGGATCTCCCGGTGGAGGTCCTCCCCCACCTTCTCCAGACGAAGGACAGGATCGGTGCATTCCAGCAACCGCTGCGCCTCGGGCACCTTCAGATTCAGGTTCGCTGCGATGAGATCCGCCAGCACGCCCGGATCGTTGATGTTCTCGGTGAGCATCAGGATCTCGTCCGGGAGGTTTTTCATCCCCAGGAAATCCTCGAGCGTATCCCGAACGGAACGCATCAATGCCTCCACCTCGATCGGGATCGAAGACAGGCTGGCCTCCTGAATCGCATCGATCGTGCAGAACAGATACGGATCATGAAACACGATCTCCCGGACCCTGGCCTTGGCAAGGCCCTGGACCAGGACCTTCACGCGCCCGTCCTCCTCCTTGAGCATCCGCACGATCATGCAGACCGTTCCGATCGCGTACAGATCTTCCGGCCCCGGGTCATCCTGGCGGCCGTTCTTCTGGGCCAGGACCAGGAGCATCCGCTGCTCCTTCAGGGCCCCCTCGAGGGCCTGCATCGAGACCTCTCGGGCGATCTGGAGAGGGATCGTCATGTAGGGGAAAATCACCGCATCCCGCACGGGCAAGATCGGAAGCGCTTCAGGCAGCTCGGTCGCGTCACAGACTTCTTCGAATTCCATAGATTTCCAGCCCTATCAGAGTCGGAGGGGGATTGTTCTCTTTCTGACACCCACATTTGTTTCGGAAGTTTTCGGATGAATCTTAAGGGGTTTTCGTCAGGAAACTGGGGATGGAAGGGGAAAGGTCAAAGGTCAAAGGATAGAGCAGGGGTCAGGGGTCAGGGGTCGGGGATCAGGGATCAGGGAGGGAAATAGCCCGGTTAGTATATCTGCTGGATGTGATTACCGATTATGGATAGGATATAAAGGCGTTTCTTTGCTGATCCGTCCTCGTTGAAGCTGGTGTACCCGCTCAGGCCCGGGTAGCCTTCCATGCTCGCAAGGGCCTGCCGGACCTCGTCCCGCGTCTTGCCCTGCGTCTGGAAAAAAGAATCCTCGAGCATGAGCAGGCTGTCGTACCCCTGTGCCTCCAGGACCCGTGGCTCGGTCTGAAAGGCCCGCAGGTAATCCTCCACGAACTCCCGAACGTAAGGCATGTTGCTTTCCGCGAAGAACCCGTCGGCGAAAATGGCGTCCCGCACGTATTCCCCGGCCAACTCCACCAGTTGGGTTGAGTTCCACGCGTTCGTTCCCAGGAGGGTGATCTCGTTTACATCGTACAGGGCCAGGGTCGGAGCGATCAGGGCCACTTTACGGAAGTGATCCGGGATGAAGAGCACCTGGAACGGAGGCAGGACGGGCTCTTCCTCCGACTCCTCCTCGCCGAGCCCGAATCCCGCTTCGATTCCCACCGGTGCGCCCTCGCCGCCCTCTTCTTCGAGCAGCCTCTTCTTCTCCCTTTCCTTTTCTCGCCTCTCCACCTCCAGGAGGAACTCCTGCCCGACCAGCAGGCGTACCTCATCCTGGAAGTCGGTCTCCCCGTCTTCATACGGGACGGCAGAGACGAGCTCTCCCCCCATGTCGAGGACCTTGTTTTCGAGCAGATCCCGGCTGAGCGTCCCGTAGGCGTCTTTCGGGTAGAGCACGGCGAAACTCGAAAAGGCCATTTCCTCCATCACGAACTCCACCAGCGTGTCGACCTGCTGTCGGATCGTCAGCCCGTTCTGGAAGATGTAATCGCCCACACGAGCCACTTCTTCCCTCTGGGTAAGCGTGATCATCGGGATGCCGAGCTTCTGTGCCTCCTCTGCGCAGGCGAGGGCAACGGCAGCCCGCAGGGGCCCGACGATGCCCACCACGTTCGGATCCTCGGCCAGTTCCCTCACCCGTTCCGCCGCCACCTCCGGGTCCCCTTGCGTGTCCCGGACCAGCAAGCGTATGGAAGACCCTTTTTCCTCCGGGTTCCGGAAGGCGCGCGCCCCGAGCAGCATGGCATCCAGGACGCTCTCACCGAATCTTCCGTACTTGCCCGTCAGGGGGAGCAGACAGCCGATCGTACAGATCCTGGGTTGCCCTTCCGCGGTCATCCTGTCGAGAAGAGCGTGTATGTGGGGGGTAAAGACATCTTCCGGATGCTGAACAGACATCCTCATGAGATGGTCCTCAGCGAGCCGAAGCTGTCCCCTCTGAACACAGGTCGCCACCACGCCCAAGTGGATCGCCTCGGAGAAGAAACCCTCCGGGAACAGCTCGGTTGCGGCTTGGAGGGCCTCGGGTTCCCACCCGACGGACATGACTTCGAGGATACGGTCCTCAAGTCGCTCCTGATCCGCCTCTTCTGCCGCCGATTCGTAGCATCGAGCATACCAGGTCAAGGCCGACGGGAGGTTCTCGAGCTTCACGTAGTTCTCGGCGATGTACCGGTAGATCTCTTCGGCCCAGGGAGCAGCCTTCGGCTCATCCGTGAGTTCGTGCAGAACGTCCAGCGAATCGGCCGGATTGTCGAGAAAATAAAGGGACACACCCAGATACAGCCTCGCTTCCGCCTTTCTGCGGGCCTTCGGGTGCTCTTCGGGAAAGCTGTGGAAAAGATGGTAGGCCGCCGAGAAGTCTCCTGTCTCGAGATACAACTGACCGAGCCGAAAAAACGTGTCATCCGCCCGAGGGTGGTCCGGCTCTGCCTTCAGGAACCGCTCCAACAGGTAGACACAGCGTTGCTTCTCCTGCGGGTCCTCAGACAGCGCAGCCGGCTCGAGGCAGGCCTGCAGCCCCTCAAAAGAGGGCGGCGGCCGTACGACCTTCGCCCCCTGGCAGCCCACGAGGTGCGATGACGTAAGGGCAATCAGACAAAGGGCAGAGAAAAAAATCGCTTTCCGGTTCATCATCCCCTTCCCTCCGGGAGCGGAGTCATGTCAGGCCTTGCTGCATTCCCTGCCAGGCCCGCAACAGTTCTTTCTCCTTC
>JAUWSZ010000517.1 GCA_030609865.1 bacterium
CACTGAACGATGCAGGCCCGGCAAGCCGTGCATGCCTCCCTGCGGGCAAAGACCGCCTTCTTGTCTTTCCCGAACTCCCACACCCCCTGCGGGCAGACCTCGACACAGCACAGACAAGCGACACAGTTCTCCGGGTAGTAGGTGAGCACCCGAAAACCGTTGAGAAGCTCGGTTCGGATCGTCCCGGCAAATTCCACGTTTCCAAGGGTCCCGATGCCCAGTCGCGCCAGGAAGGCATCCAGGTCACTGGGCATGGTCGAGGCAAGTCCCCCGAGTTCGGTCCCGTAGATCAGCAGCATGACCATGGCGATGATCAGGTCGGCACGCAAGGAAAAGGATGCGGGGATGTTCAGCGCCTCCGTGACAACCAGCACCGCTCCCAGGACAAGCTCCAGGAAGATCACCTTGGCCAGGCCCGTCTTTCCCGGCAAATAGGGGCAGGCAAGCATGAAGAACACAAAGGCAAGGCCACCCACCACGATGTAGTCGACCAGCAGGTGGCGCCCGAAGACGGCGAACCCAACGGCACCCAGAAAGAAGAAGGGAAACATGCTGCCCAGGCCCGTGTCCAGCCTCTCCCGCCAATCGTATTGGGCCCGTTTCATCGTTTCGTCGCGCCGCTCCCCCTCGCCGACATAACGGGGGATGTCCCTTTCCTGCACAGGCCCCCAACGAACGGTCCAGCCCGTCTGCTCTTCAACGTCCCGGGCCCGAATCCCCGGGGCCCCGAGGGGTGGAAGGGTCAACCTCCGATGATCGACCCGATCGGCAATGCCGCTCGTCTTGACGGCCGAGACAACCGAGTGGGTGTTGAACTCCTCGGCACCGGCCGCACACCACACGTTGACGCCCTTGGAGTCGGCCACGAGCAGCCAGAGATCCTGCCCTTGCAGCAGCCGCATCATCCTTCTTACGGTGATGTAGAAGTTACAGGTCACCAGTACCGGACTCTCCCTGTCCGGACTCCCGATATGTACCAGGCCTACGGGCGTCGGGCAGGGAAAGAGCCTGAAAAGCATGCCCCATAGGAACTTGAAAGGATTCATGTCTCACCTCGCCGGGAGAGTTGCCGTGACCAGGGAAAAGGCATCGCCGTGGCTCCGGATCTCCTTGTCGATATGAAACCCGGCTTCGGCCAGTTCGCCTGCGAGGTCCTCGATCGGTCGAGTCGAGGCCCGGGATACGAGATAGGTCGCCGCGAGCATCGGGGCCCTGACGGCCGACTGAAGGATCCTTGCGATCGCCTTGCGCGGCACGACTTCGTCAGCGATCACGAGGTGCCCCCCCGGCTTGAGAATGCGCGCCGCGTGTTTGAGGGCATAGCCCCTTTCGTCCGCCGTGAGTTCGCTGAAAACCAGCGTGGAGACCACGGCGTCGTAGTGGGAGGAGGGCAGGTTGTCCATCCCGTCAACGCCCATGTGCCGCACGGTCAGCCTTTTGTCGAGTCCTTCCTCTGCGATCCTTTCGCGCACGAACTCGACCATGGCCGGGCTTGCGTCAAAGGCGTCCACAACGGCCCCGCGGCCGATCAGCATGGCGGCAAGTTCACCGGTCCCGCAACCGATCTCCAACACCCGGGTATCTTGCGGGACCTCCTTCACGACCGACTCCTTGATCTCCCTCACCCGACCGCGGCTGGCCTTGTCCATCCGCCTGTCGTAGGATCGAGGCCGGCCCTCCAGGATCTTCATGAAGACATAGCTGAACACGCGAGCCCCCCGAATTCCCCTTGTCCGGGATTGTACACTACTCTGCCGGCAGGTGGTCAGAAAATCTTGGACTTGAAGTACTCCCCGATCCGTGCAATCGCGTCTCGCCCCTCTTGCAGCATTTGAAAGAACAGGTGCCAGACGTGGATCATGTCTTCCCAGACCTCGAGGGTCGAATCCACGCCTGCCTCCCGGGCCCGTCCGTCGAGCCCGACCGCATCGTCGAGCAAGACCTCGTCGCTACCTACCTGGATCAGCAACGGCGGTAGTCCCTCGAGGTCGGCAAACAAGGGCGAGGCAAGGGGCGTCTTTGGGTCCCGACCGTCGAGATAAAGGGATGCAAGCCACCGGATGTCTTCGTTGACGATCACCGGATCTGCTCCGGACTTGGTCCTGTAAGAGTCCGACGAGCAGGTCAGGTCGACCCAGGGCGAAATGCAGACACCCGCCGAGGGCATCGGGTCTCCTGCATCGCGCAGGGCCACGAGGGTCGCCACGGTCAGGCCTCCCCCTGCCGAGTCCCCGCCGATCAGGACCTTCTCGGGCGGGGTGCCACGCTCGACGAGCCAGCGAAACCCTGCGACCGCATCGTCGACCGCGGCCGGAAAGGGATGCTCCGGGGCGAGCCGGTAGTCGAGCGACAAAACCCTGGTCGCAGCCGCCTCTGAGATGGCGGCCGCCAGGTGTCGACCCGTTTCCAAAGAGCCGAGCGCGTACCCCCCTCCATGCAGGTACAGGAAGGCGGTATCGCCCCGCGCCCCGGGGGCCTTCACCCATTCGGCCGGAACGCCGCCCGCGTCCTCGGCCTCGACCGAGACCCCTTCGGGCAGAGGGAACGAGCCGACCCATCCTTCCATCTGGGCCCGCAGTTGCTGAATGGACTGATCCTTCATCGCTGGAAAGGCTGCCAGCAGCTTCCTCACTGTCTTGATTTCTTCACTCGCCATCGTTCTTTCCCTCTCTGCATGATGAATCAACCCAAAATGCATAGCACATCCGGATCCGTTTCCACAACACGACATGCCCGCTGGTCCAGGCCTTCGGGTTGAAGGAACCGACCGGAGAAAGGTATACCTAGATTTGGTATACTGCAGTGCAATCTTGCCTTGACCGACAGGAAAGGGATCTTTATGAGAAAAGAAACAAAGAGGTCTTTCGAACGTTCCACAGGCTTCGTCACATCCGGTGGAGAACAGATCTATTACGAGGTTGCCGGGCAAGGCGAACCCGTCGTTTTCTGTCACGGTGCCGGGGGCAACCATGCCAACTGGTATCAGCAGGTTCCCGCCTTTGTATCCCGATACCGCGTGATCACCTGGGACCATCGCGGTTTCGGACGTTCAACGGACCAGGCCGAGACCTCCGGCCCCCGGGCGGCGGTGTCGGACTTGACCGCTCTGTTGGACCACCTGGGCGTCGACCGCGCCCATTTGGTCGGACAGTCGATGGGGGGCTGGACGATTCTCGGGTTTGCCCTGGAACACCCCGACCGTGTTCGATCCCTCGTCTTTGCCAACACGATTGCCGGTATCCAGCTTCCGGACCCGTCCGAGGAGACCCAACAGGCACGGGAGCGTGTTGCCGCCGCCCTGCTCGATCCGAACCTGCCCGTCGGATTCGACCACCCCTGCTTTGCCCCCGGCTTTGCGGAACAGGACCCTACCCACGCCTTCCTCTACATGCAGTTTTCGTCTCTCGCACCACCTACTCCGATGTCCGCACTCCTTGGGCTGATGGAGGTGTCGC
>JAUWSZ010000299.1 GCA_030609865.1 bacterium
CCATGCCGTGCATGATCATTCCCGGGCCTCGCAACTCCAGGCAGGTAGATGCGAGGGTCTGCATGACGACAACCTCCTCCATCAAGGTCTTCCCCTGTCCCCCATATTCCTTCGGATAGTGCATCGCTGCGTAGCCTGCCTCAAAAAGGCGCCTCTGGAAATCGCGGTAAGCACGACCCCAATCCTCGGCGGAATCGTAGTTTCTGTACCGCGAAGGATCCCAGTCCGGAGGGAGGTTCTTTTCGAGCCATGCAACGAATTTCTTTCGGAAGGCCTCCTGTTTTCGGTCGAGTCGGTAGTCCATTTTCTAATCCTCCGTCACACTGCAAAGGTGAACAACCGTTATCGTCTGCCAGGGTACACAGAGTGCATATGCCAAAGTCTTCCTCAGAGGATGTGGATAAACGGCCATCTATTCCACGGTGACCGTCTCCGGTAGCCTTCGGGTGAGAATGTCAGCGGCCTCTTCGACCATCTCTTCAACAACCTGTGCAGCTGGTTTGACCTGGTGGATGATGCCCGAGATCTGCCCGGCAGGGCCGGTTACGTAGTCGGTCTTTTGGGCCTGGATGAAGCCTGCGAGGAGGGCGGAGGAGATCATGATCTGGATTGGGAAGGGCAGGGGGTCGAGCCCGGACTTGTCCCAGAGGTCGTGGAACCCGCTGTAGCTGGCCCGAAGGGTTTTTCCGGTGTATGCCTTGCTGACCCGGGTATCCTCATCACTCGATCCGATGATTCGCTGTTTGATCATGTCCACGGCGCCGCCTTCGTTCGAGCACAGAAACCGTGTGCCCACCCACACCCCGATACATCCCATGGCCAACGCGGCCGCGAGGCCCCGTCCGTCGCCGATGCCGCCGGCAGCCAGGACAGGCACAGGGTGAGCTGCATCGATTGCGGCAGGCAAGAGGGCCATCGTGCCGATTCTGCCCGTGTGGCCACCCCCTTCGTGACCCTGGGCAACAAGGATGTCGATGCCGGATTCGGCCAATCGTTTTGCGTTCTTCGTGTTGCCCGTGATGGCGAGCACCTTCATGCCGTTGGCATGGGCCTCGGCCACCATGAAACCAGGGTTTCCCAGTCCGGCACAGAACAGGGGAATCTTCTCCTCCATGCATACGGCCACCGATTCGTCGGGGCGAACGGTCGTGGTGTTCATCTTCACCATGATCTCTACATCCGGCAGCTCCAATTCGTGTTTGACCTTGTCGATCCAATCCCGATGCGCCGGGGGGAGCATTTTCAGGACTTCGCTGATCGGCATTTCCGTGACCCCCTCCATGCCGGCACCCGCCCCCAGGTCGATGTTCTTCGGCAGCAGGAGATCAACGCCAAAGGGCTTGTCTGTCCTGGACTTGATCTCCCGGATCGCTTCCATGAGTTCATCCACCGTGAAACCGCTCCCGCCGAGAACGCCGAGTCCACCTGCTTCCGAGACCGCCACGACCAATTCCACAGGGGCCCCTGTTTCTTCACCCATGAGCGTCGGCCCCATGCCCGCGCTAAGAATGGGGTAATCGATGCCCAGCATGTCACACAGTCTCGTCCTGAGGATTCGCTTGCTCATGGGCCTCTCCTCCTTCGTTCGATCGATCGGGGGTGGTGGTTAGCGAACTCCACCGGTCTGGTGTCTGTTCTGTATAGTATGCGGGAACGAACAGGTCAAACCCACCTGCAACCCAATTGACGCAACGCGTTGATTTTGCACATTTCCTTGTTGCATTCATCAACACGATGGATTATGTTTGAGCTGGAATAACGAATTCTGAAGAAGAGAATCTCTGAAACGGACACATGAAAGGAGGACAGAACATGAGAGGACACGCAGCTCTGACAGTTGCCTTCCTGGCAGTCCTTTGGGTTTTCGCATTCCAGAATCCGGCGGCCCTTGCCGAGTTGGCGCCCGGCACGGTGATCGACAAGACGAACTGGCAGGAGGCAGAGGGGCTCATGCCGGATCCGGTCTTGAACTGGGTAAAGAGGGGTGAGGGTACGATGACCGTGGGGGAACTGCCCTTCAACCCGGATGACTATATGACACCGGCGGCCAAGAAATACATGGAGAGCAACAAGGGCAAGTACGACGTTGACGCGGACGGCCTGATGGTAGATCTAAAGACCGGGAAGCTCCCGGATTTCATAGACGGCCTTCCCTTTCCGGAGATCGACTTGAACGATCCGAAAGCCGGCTCGAAAATTATGTACAACAAGCACTATTACTCATACACGGTCGGGAATGTGGTGGTTCCGTTTCAGAACAAATGGATCGGTCGAAAAACGGGTTTTGAACGAGAGCTGATCAGTGAATACTTGACATACATCCTGGATGGGTATCCGCCGGCCAAAGAGGAGTCGAACCCCGAGAACGTTGAAATGCATTCGTTGATCATTACCCTGGCGCCATTTGACATCAAGGGCACGAACATCCTGCTCTGGCGGTATCGCAACGATAAGCTGGACAGCACCTTTGCCTATGTGCCGGCGATCCGGCGGGTCCGCAGGATGAGCCCGGCGAACCGGTCCGATGCATTTCTCGGTTCCGATTTCTGCGTGGATGATGCATGGGGGTATGGGGGCAAGATCAATGCCTTCACCTGGAAGCTGATCAAGAAGGTAGACCAACTCGTTCCTTTCTACCCGGGGCCGCCTGTCAAGCTCGTGAAGAACGACGCAGGGGAATGGCGGAGCGTGCCCGAGGGGCGGCAAATTACATACGGCTGCCAGAAGGAAGGGTTTCAGGGCGCGCCCTGGTGGCCGCAGGAGCTTATCTATGTAATGCGGTCTACGTATATCCTGGAGTGCGCGGCCAAGGACAAGTATTACAATTACGGACCCCAGCAGCTCTGGATGGATGTAGCTTGCTACACGCCCTCGTACAAGGTGATCGCCGACCGCTCGGCTACCTATTGGAAGGTTGAGTGGCAAGCCCTGGGCGTCCTCGGGGATCCGGACAAGGGTTTCGGCTTTGTCGGGCTGGCCAACATGATGGCCTTCGATGACCGCAGCGATCATGCGTGTTGTATCACTCTCTACCACCCGAAAAACTCGTCGCGCTACTTCGCTCTTTCCGATAGGAACGACTTCTCCTTGGGTGGCTTCCAGAAGCTGTGTAAGTAACGGGTAAGTTCTTTTTCCTCGATCGAAGTGGAGATGGGTCGGCAGGGATGCCGACCCATCTTTCTTCTTCTGGGGTTCCAGGGGGAGCGTACGAGCTTAGTGCTTGCGTTTCACTCTGTCGGCACTGCCCTCGTCCATAAGCCGGATAATGTGGTTCTTCTTCTGAGGGACCTCCACGAGTTCGGCCTCAGCCTCGAAGGCGGTTGTGAAGCCATCCTGTGAGAGCAGAACCGTAATCTCCACCGGACCTTCATGAATCCCTTCCGGCAGTTCTTCCGCCCGAAGAGCCAGCGACAGGTGGATCCTCGGCCTCTTGGTGTTGAACATCACCTTGATTCTCTTGGTCTCGGCCCCGATCACCTCTGTGTCGTCAGGGGTCGGCGGCTCGACGGGGTCGTACGGCGAATTGTTTTGAAGGGTGATTGCGTCAAACCAGGTGCGCGTGTGTTCGGGGGAATCACCGCCCCGGTGGCCTGACAGCACGATCCTGCAGGCCTGCCTGGTTTTGTCGACACGGCTGAGCAGATCGAAGGCGTACCATCGAAAATCGAGGGGGATGAAGAGACTCACGAGCGTCGGGTTTGACTCATCGGTGTAGTGTATCTCGATCGTGACATAGGTTCCGCGCATTGCGGTCATGAGCGCGAGCGAGAAGACTTCGAGGTCCGAGCCAACGCGGGGTTCAAAAGCCTGGACGAGTTGGTCGGTGCCCTGGACGAAGCCACTGTACGTTCCTTCCAGGCTGTATTCATCGGTTACCGTCCAGGAGTTGTTTTCTCCTAGCCTCTCCCAGGGGGCCAGTTCCCCCGATTCAAATCCTCCGTTTTGGATCAAGTCCTCAGCAGCGGAGGCTGACGCAATCAGGAGAGACAAAACGACGATGCTGATCTTAAGAAGGTTCCTTCCCATTTTTGTTCTCCTCCGATATTGGAAAGACAGGTGGAGACGGAACGACCCTCGTTCGTCCCCGGGACGAAGAAAGCTATTCTGCGGGTCCACCTCCTTTCCAGTACACACATCCCCTTTCTGGGCCCCTTGAGTGGCCTGGGTCAGCCGACGTACCGATGAGGGTTGGCGGGTTCAATGATTCCTCCTTTCTGTGCATCCTGCACGATATGCGGTTGTTGAACGGAAGGTTGAATGCAGTCGAGGAACGAGTTTGAGCGGGAGCATGCCATCGAGCGCAGACCATGGATGATCGAGCACCGGAGCCGTAACGAGAACCTACGCCAAACAGGCATCAAGGAGCAGGTTCAGATGAGCACGTGGCTTTCGCAGCAGCTGGGCCAAGGCAGAGAGCTTGGACTTTCTTCCTCCTGTGAACTGCAACTGCCCGAGAAAAACTGCCATTCTGCGCTCGTAGAGATGCAAGATCCGAGCCACATTAGTCCGCCAGGAATGGGATTATTAAGTCATGAAATCAGCATGTTAGAGCGCTCAGAAGGGGGGAGGGCACTGAGAGGGACAGAGAGCGGCAGTCGAGTAACAATTCCCGGCAATCCGAAGATTTTTTTGTTGACATATTGAACGCTGTTCAATATTATAGATATGTTCAGAACAAGGGGGTCTCCCGTGGGTGCGGAACTCAAGGAAGGCTTGGCGAGACGGCAGGAGGCCGAGCGTCAGGGGCGAAGGACGAGCATTCTAGATGCGGGCAGAAAGGTCTTCCTGAAGAAGGGCTATCTGGGCGCCTCGATTCGTGCCATTGCCGTGGAGGCCGAGTTGTCGCCGGGGCTCATCTATTTCTACTTCGCCGGCAAGGATGAGATCTACG
>JAUWSZ010000598.1 GCA_030609865.1 bacterium
AAACGAAACGGTCTGCACCTTCACGGGCGGGACCCTCACCGAAGACGGCTTGATTCAGATCACGAGCTTGAGTGAGAACTGGCGCATCGACACGGAAGACGAGAGGGTCATCAAGTCACATCCGGAGAACGCGGAGACGTGGGGCGAGTGGGACCGGCAGCTTCCCTTCTTGGTCCTCGTCTACCTGGTGAGCGCACAGAATCAGCCCGTAAGCTATGACATGGTCCTTCCCCGGGACCTGTTCAAGGGGTTCGATCTCTTTCGAAACAGCCTTGACATGGAGATTCACGGAATCGAGAAGGGCTTCGGGCACGACGGTGAGGGCTTCTTGAATGCCGCGAAACGCCTCGGAGGCGAACGCATCCAAGGCGGCGATGTGGCGGCCCGCTTTCACATCTTTCCGAAGTTTCCGGTCGACTATATCCTCTGGCTCGGCGACACGGAGTTTCCCGCAAGTCTGACCATCCTGGTCGACCGAAATGCACCTCACCACTTGTCCGGAGACGCCATCGGCGTTGCCGTGAACCTGCTGAGTCGCCGTCTGTGTCAAGAAGCTCCCACCACGCCTTCTGCCGGCTGATTGACAAACCACCCCCGACTTTCCTAGATTGTCCCCTGCCGAAGGCGGTTCATGATTCGGAAACCGTATCATAAGGAAGGAGCGCGCCATGAAGAAACGTAACGCCGGAATCTTTCTGCTCATGAGCGCCATTCTGCTGAGCTGGGTCATACACCCGGCCTCGGCGCCTTGCACGGAATCCCCACAGATGGCTGCGATGATGCTCCATCCGGACAACCCCTTCCCCACGATCACGCGGGAGCGGGACAGCCTGCAACCCTACATCGCCCATCCGGAGCAGGCGAAGGAGGCCGCGAACAAGCTCAAGGCCCTGGAAAGGAAGTTCGGGAAAAAGCCGAATATTGTCGTCTTGCTCGTGGAGGACATGGGGTGGGGCGACCCGGGTTGCTTCGGCGGGGGCGAGGCGGTCGGTGCGCCCACACCGAAGATCGACAGGATGGCCGCCGAGGGGCTGCGGTTGACGTCCACGTACTCCCAGCACACCTGCACCCCCACGCGGGCGACCATGCTGAGCGGCCGCCTGAACATCCGGCACGGGATCTACCGGCCGCCCATGTACGGGGAGAGGGGCGGAATCGGGGACGAAGTCACGGTCGCCAGCCTCCTCCAAAAGGCAGGCTACACGACGGCTGCGGTCGGGAAATGGCATCTGGGGGAGACCAAGGAAAACCAACCGCAAAACAATGGCTTCGACGAGTTCTTCGGGTTCCTCGGGGTTGCCAACATCTACACGGAGTGGCGGGACCCCTATTTCAACCCGGAGATTGCAAACAATCCGTTCTTCCGGGCAGCGATCGAGAAGTTCCCCTTCTCCAAGCATCTGGTAAAAGGCAAGAAGGGGGAGGAGTTGGAAAACGTGAAGCTCCTCGACATCCCGGGCCTGGCCAACTGTGACCAGGACTTCAAGAAATACTCGATCGAGTTCATCAAGCGACAGGCCGACAGCGACAAGCCCTTCTTCCTCTGGCACTGCTTCAGCAAGGTGCATTTCGACAACTACCCGGCAGAGGGGTATGCAGGGAAATCCCCGTCCAAGTACCCGTACAAGGATGGAATGGTCGAGGTGGACGACATCGTGGGAGAGATCCTGCAGACGCTCCGGGACACCGGCCTGGCGGAAAACACCTTTGTCCTGTTCACCTCGGACAACGGAGTGGAAGAGGACACCTGGCCGGATGCAGGCTACGCCCCGTGGCGAGGCTCAAAGGGCACGAGTTGGGAGGGGGGAGTCCGCGTTTCCGGGATCGTCTCGATGCCCGGGACGATCAAAGCGGGCCGCGTCTCGGACGGGCTCGTGGACCTGGCCGACTTCTTCAACACTTCCCTCGCCCTGGCAGGGCACAAGGACCTGGTCCCAAAGGATCGCTACATCGACGGCATCGACCAGACCTCGTTCTTCCTGGCCGACAATGGCCTTTCGAATCGTAACGTCGTGTATTTCTGGTCTGACGGCAGGTTCCACGCCATACGGTGGCGTGAGTACAAGATCTACTCCCACATCGTGAACATCGGCAACGGAAGCTATAGCGCCATGGGGGGCATGAACCAGGGGACCGTGGAGACAGCCGACAAGGCCTGGGCCTTCAACCTGTACATCGACCCGCGGGAGCGGAGGCCGATGGTGATCCGGAAGACGTGGCTCGCCCCGATCATGATGAAGGTACGTGCCGAGTACATGAGGACCTTCGAGAAGTACCCGGCAAAGCAGCCTATCGTGGAGATCAGGTAGTCAGTCCACTCATGACTCGAACCACGCGGTTCTTTCTCGGGATTCTTGCGGCCCTGATCGCGATCGGCCTGGCCGGACCATCTCCGGCCTCTTCCGAAGCGGCCAGACGGACCCTTTTCATCCTCCTCGATGCGATTCCTTATGCGGCAGTGGAAGATATCACCCACCCGTCGCTCGGGAAGGCGGCGCTGTTCCAGGACTTGAAAGGCCCGGTCCCCATCGTCAGTACGTTTCCATCGGGTACGAACGTGGCCATCCCGGGCCTCCTGACGCCCTTCGGCGTAAGGATCTCCCCAGGATACGAGAACCGTCACTACGACTGGGCCAGGAACAAGGTGCGAGGCGGCGGACTGGTCAGTTACTACCAAATCAAATTCCCCTGGAGGAGTTTCTTCGACCTGACACGGACAGGAATTGCAGCGGGTGGCCTGAACGCACTGAAACCGGTACGTGCGAGCATCGAGCTACTACAGAAGGGGATCGACGGCTTCGTTGCGTCCGAAAAAGACCTGTACACGATCTATGTGGGGGAAACAGACCTGGTCATGCACTTCTCCGGGCCAGAGGCCGCGAGACCCATCTTCGAGGCCCTGGAAACCATGCTCCAGGAGGTCCGACAGGAGCACCCGGACCGACCCTTTGACGTGGTGATTTTCTCGGATCACGGCGTCGAAGGGGGAGAGCCTCTGGCAAACGTCCGGAAACCGGTGCTGAAGGCCTTGAAGCAGGCCGGTTACCGTTACAAGAAAAAGCTCCGCCGC
>JAUWSZ010000474.1 GCA_030609865.1 bacterium
CCTGTTCCTGGACAGGGTTGCCGCCATTCGCACGCGCATGCAGGAAACGGTCCCTTCACAGGACGCACGAAAGCGAATCCTGGAAAGGCTCCTCCACTCCGAGGCGGCACGAAGGTTCCTCACCGGAGATGATCGGCTACTCCAAAGAATGGAAAGGGGGTGGGAACGGGCCAAGCCTGTCAAGTCTCGGTCAGCGTGATGGCCGACTCCGGGCATGTTTCGACACAGCTCTCACAGCCCAGGCACTCATCGATATTTGCAACCTCGGACTTCTCGTCCTTCATCTCGAGGACTTCCGCGGGGCAGATATCCACACACTCCCCACATCCGTTGCATTTCTCCTTATCGATCGTGATCTCGTACATATCGGTTTCTCCTCTGTGAGGTTGTTGCCTCTTCCGCTTAGAGAGCTGCCTCTTCCTTCACGGTAACGGCCATCTTGAAAAGGACCGTGAGAATCAGGAACCCGATGGCCCAGACGCCGAGCGTGATCATGATCTCAGGAAACGTAGGCGTATATTCCACGACTCTCTCGAGGGGATTCGGGATGAAGCCACCCACAACCAGCCCCATGCCTTTGTCGATCCAGGTGGAGAAGAAAACAGCCACAACCGCGAAGGCGAGTATGTTCTCGTTCTTACGTGTTCCGGGGTTCACGAGCAAGACGAGGGCGATCGCCGCCAGTACGGTCGACGTCCACATCCAGGGAATCATTGCGCCGTGTCCCTCCAGCCCCGCGTACAGGTATACAAGGGGATGCATGTGGCCCGGGATCTGGCTGTAGAAGGCCGTGAAGAACTCCAGGGCCAGAAAGAACACATTGAGGATCATCGCATAGGTCACGATCTTGGCCAGCGTCTGGATTGCCTCTTTCCCCGGATCGAACCGGGTCGTCTTTCTCACGATCAGACACAGGATGATGAGCAGCGAGGGTCCGGACGCAAAGGCTGATGCAATGAACCGTGCCGCCAAGATCGCGGTCAGCCAAAGGTGCCTTCCCGGGATACCGGCGTACAGGAAGGCCGTGACCGTGTGAATGCTCACGGCCCAGGGGATGGAAAGATAGATAAAGGGCTTGATCCACTTCGGCGGGGCCACGCCCTTTCGCTCGCAGTCCAGGGAGATCCATCCGATCATGATATTCAGGAGCAGGTAGCCGATCAGGACCATGAAATCCCAGAACATGACCGAATTCGGCGTCGGATGGAGCAGAACATTCAGGACGCGCAGCGGCTGCCCCCTGTCGACGAAGATGAAGAGCATGCACATGCCAACGGAGGCGATGGCCAGGAACTCACCCAGGACCGTTATCCTCCCGAAGGCCTTATAGTTGTGCAGATAGTAAGGCAGGACCACCATCACCGCAGAGGCGGCAACGCCGACGAGAAAGGTAAATTGCCCGATGTAGAGGCCCCAGCTCACGTCGCGGCTCAGCCCCGTGATACCCAGGCCGTAGAAGAACTGCCACAGGTAACAAAGGACGCCCACGCCTATCACACCGAGCAGGACCGCGATCAGCCCATAGTACTTCCGACCACCAATCAGTGCCTTGTCAATCATGGCTCCCTCACACGAGATAATAGATCTGTGGCATCGTTCCCAGCTCTGGTTTCCGCCGAATGCTATAGTGTTCCTGAAGGACCTCCCTCACCTCTGAATCCGGATCTTCCAGGTCGCCGAATATCAAGGCCTTTGCCTTACACGCCTCGACACAGGCCGGGGGCTTGCCCTCAGCCAGTCTTTCCGCGCAGAAATTGCATTTTTCCACGACCCCCCGCATGCGGGTGGGAAATTTCTCCCGGACATCCTGGACAAACGGACGCGGGTTTCGCCAGTTGAAGCTCCTCGAACCATAGGGGCACGCGGCCATGCAAAACCGGCAACCGATGCAGCGGTGGAAGTCCATCAGAACAAGCCCATCGTCCCGCTGGAACGTGGCCTTGGTGGGGCACACCCGTACACAAGGTGGATTGTCACAGTGATTGCAGAACGCGAGGAAAGGAGCACCCTCGAGGCTCTCTGATGTGAACGGATGGTGTTGGTTGGGACAAACGTGCTCAAAGGTATCTTGCCAGATCCACTTGATCTCATCCTTCGGGTTCCCAAAGTCAGGAACGTTGTGGACCGCGTGGCACGCAATGCTGCAATCCTTGCAGCCGTCCTTGCGTATCTTCTCGATGCATTTCTTCGTGTCCACGACCATGGCCCAGCGTTTCCCGACGAGGGCTCCTTCGTTCGGCCGGGCCTCCTGGGCCTCAACCCGACCCTTGAAGACCAGATCCGCGGCCGCCTTGCCACCGACCCCCACCAGGGTCCCCAGCCCGGCGATCTTCAAGAAATCTCTTCGTTTCACGCCCATTACTTTTTCTCCTTCGGCTCGACGTGACAGTCCCAACAGTAGGGTTTTACACTCGTGTAGTCGTGGCACCGGTCGCAGAAATCCGATTTGTTCGGATGACACTGCATACACGTGTTGGACAGGCTCATCTTGTAAGTCTTGCCGTTCGCCGCCACATACATCCGATTGCCTTCCCGGACGACCGAGTCCCTCCAATCGCTCAACAAGGTCATGTGCATGGCCGTCATCCAGGCCTTCGGGGCCACACACTCCTTCTCCTCAGTGACGATCTTGGGCTCCGGCTTGTACTCCGCTTTTCCGGTCACCACGTTGTACCAGATCGGCGAGGTGACGACCGCAAGGAAGACCACGAGTCCGGCTACGATTTTTCCTCCATCATACATCCTCGTCATCCTCCATCTCGTTCAGGGAATCACCACGCATGTTGAGTTCCCGCTCCTTCTCTCCCTTCATGACCAGGGCGTTGGCCACCAGCTCGTGCACGCCCGTCACTTCTACACCGGGGGCCCAGTAGTCCGCGAGAGGAATGAGCGTGGCCCGGTCGATGGCACAGATGCATGCGAGTCGGTTGACGTCATGCTTCTCCTGGACGTGACGGAGAGCGTTCCCCCGCGGGAAACCCCCGCGCATCCGCATCTCCATGTTCTCGTCCGTGCCCAGCCCCGCGCCACCGGCACAACAGTAGGTTTGTTCCCGTATCGTGTTCTCCGGCATCTCGAAGAAATGGTTGCAGGCGTTCTTGAGCACATACCGCGGCTCCTCCAGGATCCCCATCGCCCGGGCGGGGTTGCAGGAATCATGGAAGGTGACCCGTAAGCTGTCGTTACGGCTCGGGTCGAGCTTCAACTTGTTGTGCTTCATCAAATCGGCCGTGAACTCGCAGATGTGGACCATCTTCGTGCTCTTCGCGTTCTCGAACTTCGTGCCCGTAATCGGAGAGACCGGCTCCTCGAGGAAGTCCGCAGGGCCGTTCATCGTGTCCATGTACTGATTCACGACGCGCCACATGTGTCCGCATTCGCCTCCGAGGATCCACTTCACGCCCAGACGCTTCGCTTCCGCGTAGATCTTCGCGTTCAGTCTCTTGATCAACTCGTGGGAGCTGAAGAGCCCGAAGTTGCCCCCCTCCGAAGCGTAGGCACTCCACGTGTAGTTGAGGCCAAGTTCGTGGAAGAGCATCAAATAGCCCATCAGCGTAAACGTCCCGGGATCCGCGAAGTAGTCGCCCGAAGGCACGACAAAGAGGATGTCGGCGCCTTTCTTGTTGATCGGAAGA
>JAUWSZ010000408.1 GCA_030609865.1 bacterium
CGTGAGGAGGGTAAAGTCTTGAATGAACAAGCCCCTCAGGAAAGGCCGGTCGTCGAACCGAAGCGGGGCCTGGCGGAACAGATAAAGGCGGAACACGGCGAGGATGTGTACCGGTGCTACCAGTGCCAGAAATGCAGTGCGGGCTGCCCGATGACCTTTGCCATGGATTACCCGCCCAGCCAGATCATGCGCATGATCCAACTCGGCCAGGAGGATGAACTGCTCGCCTCGAAGACGATCTGGGTGTGCGTCAGCTGCAACACCTGCAGCATTCGCTGCCCGAACGATATCGATATCGCCTTGGTCATGGATTCCCTCAGGCAAAGGGCGCTTCGGAAAGGCAGGCATCCTGCGAAAAAAAATGTAGCCCTCTTCCACAAGTATTTCCTGAACAACGTGAAGAAGCGTGGCAGGACCTTCGAGGGAGAATTGCTTGCCCGCTACCAGCTCAAGACGGGTCAGGCCTTTCAGAATGCCGGTCTGGGCCTGCGAATGTTCCTCAAAGGCCGCCTGGGCCTCCTGCCGGAAAGCGTGTCGAACAAGAAGGCATTCCGGGAGATTTATCGCAGGGTCGAAGAGCGGGGAGGGGACAAATGAAAACGATCGGGTACTACAAGAGCTGTTCCCTGAACGCCTCCTCGAACGACTATGCCCGATCCCTGGAGATGTGTTTCTCCAAGCTGGGAACGCGGCTCGTTCCGATCGACGACTGGAGCTGCTGCGGTGCCTCGTCGGCCCATTCCACGAACGAGATCCTCGGGCTGGCCCTGCCCGCCCGGAATCTGGCGCTGGCCGAGCAGCAGGGGCTTAACCCGCTGCTGGTGCCCTGCTCGGCCTGCTATACACGGATGCTGACGGCGGCGGATAAGATACGCAAGAGCGATGCCTTGACGGCGGAGATCAACGAGGTCATTGCGCCCTTGCGGTATATGGGCACGGTGCAGGTCAAGAACATCCTCGAGATCCTGTGGTCCGAGGTGGGCGCGGACGAGATCCTGCGGGCCAAGAAGCATGATCTGGGCGGGATGAAGGTGGTCTGCTACTACGGCTGCTATCTCACCCGGACGCCCGGGGTTGCCTGTTCTTACAACCGGGAGAACCCCCAGTCCATGGAGCGCCTGGTGCGGATGATCGGGGCCGAGCCCCTGGACTGGCCGTACAAGACGGATTGCTGCGGAGCAGGGTTTTCCCTGATCGACGCGCCTGTTTCGGTCCAGCTCTGCGAGAAGATACTCGACATGGCCTACCAGCTGGGGGCCGAGGCGATCGTGGCCACCTGCCCGCTGTGCCAGACTAACCTGGACGTGAATCAGGACAAGTTGAGAAGCGAGAAGTCGGCGCCCTACCACATGCCGGTCTTCTACCTTAGCGATCTGATCGGGGTGGCCGCAGGCGCAGATTTCGGCAACAAGTTGTGGCGGAAGCGCTTCGTCGACCCAAGGGATCTTCTGAACCGTTACGCATTGGCTTAAGGGCAGGGGTCAGGGATCAGGGGTCGGGGATCAGGCCCAACCCCAATCCTCCAGAGAGAAGGAAGGCATAGCATGGAGACAGAAAAATTCGATCTCGAGCAACCCAGCCGAGAGGAGATGCTGGCCTTCATCGAGAAGCAGCGGCCGGATATGGGCGAGAACCTCCGAAATTTGCTGGGCAGGAAATCCTTTCTCAAGGACAAGAACGTGTACGGTGAACTCTACGCCGAAGGGCAGATCAACATCTGCTACGACGCGATTTTTCGGGACGAATACGTCCGATGCCGTATCCTCGAGGTGATTCGGGACGAGGCGCGGTCCGTAAAGCAGATCGCGGAGACGCTCGGGAAATCCCCGGGGGAGGTCCTTGGGGAGGTTGTCGAGCTTCGTCGCAAGAACCTGGTGAGTATGGAGAAAATAGATGATCGGACGCCCCTTTACAGGGCTTCCTTATAGGAGAGCACGGCATGGCCGCAGAAAACAACGGAAAGATCGGCTCTGTCCTGGTGGTGGGGGCCGGCATCGGAGGCATGCAGGCCTCCCTGGATCTCGTGGAGTCGGGCTTCAAGGTTTATCTCTTGGACAAGGCCGGGGCCATCGGCGGCACGATGAGCCAGCTGGACAAGACCTTCCCGACCAACGACTGCGCCATGTGCATCATGTCGCCGAAGCTGGTGGAGGTGGGCCGGGAAAGGAACATCGAGATCATCCCTTTTTCCGAACTCATGGAACTCGACGGCGTTGCCGGGAATTTCAAGGCCAGGATCCTGCGCCACCCGAGGCGTGTCGATCCGGAAAAGTGCACGGGATGCGGGCTCTGTCAGCAGTACTGCCCCCTGGAGATCTCGAGCGAGTACAACCAGACGCTCACGAAGCGGAAGGCGATCTTCCTCGATTACCCCCAGGCCGTTCCCAACACACACCTGATCGACCGGAAGAACGCCCCCTGTCAGCTCACCTGCCCGGTGCGGCTGGACGTCCGGGAGTATGTCGGACTGAGTGCCTCCGGGAACTTCGAGGAGTCCCTGGCCCTGATCCGGGAGAAGCTCCCCTTCCCCGCCACGATCGGCCGGATCTGTACCCGGCCCTGCGAGGAGGAGTGCCTTCGGGGTACCAAGATGGAGGAGCCCATCGCCATTTGCCAGCTCAAGCGGTTCGTGGCCGACCAGGAGATCGAGCAGGGCAAGTCCGTGCCGGTCGAGAAGCCTGAGAAGACCTTCGAGGAGAGGGTGGCGATCGTGGGCGGCGGGCCGGCAGGCCTGACTGCGGCCCAAAACCTGGCGCGGAACGGTTATCCGGTCACCATCTTCGACGCCCAGCCGAAGCTGGGAGGCATGCTCAGGTACGGGATTCCGGAATACCGTTTGCCCAGGGACATCCTGGACCGTGAGATCCAGGCCGTCCTGGACCATGGGGTGGAGGTCGAGCTCGGCAAGAGGATCGGAACCGACGTTCCCTTCGAGTCCCTGATGGGCGACATGGGCTACAAGGCCGTCTTCATCGGTGTCGGGGCTTGGGAAGGGATGAAGCTGAAGATCGAGGGCGAAGAGGCGGAAGGGGTCGTCCCGGGGGTGGAGATCCTGCGGGACATCAATGCCGGCAAGGAAGTGCCGATGAAGGGAACGGTGGCCGTGATCGGCGGAGGGAACGTTGCCATCGATGCCGCCCGAAGCGTCCTGAGGCTGGGCGCACAGGAGGTGAGACTGTACTACCGGCGGACCCGCAACGAGATGCCGGCCCACCACGAGGAGGTTCAGGCGGCCCTCGACGAGGGCGTCCTTATGCACTTTCTCGTTGCGCCGCAGCGGGCCGTGACCACCGACGGCAAGGTGACCGGCCTGGAACTGCTCCGCATGAAGCTCGGGGAGCCGGACGCCTCCGGCCGCCAGAGGCCGATCCCGATCGAGGGCTCCGAGTTCTCCGTTGCGGTCGACGTGATCGTCCCGGCCATCGGCCAGGGTGTAAGCGTGCCCTTTGACCCGGATCAGACCGGGATCAAGATGACCCGCTGGAGGACGGTCAAGGTGGATCCGGTAACCGGCGCCACCAACGTGCCCGGCGTTTTCGCGGGAGGGGATGCAGAGAAGGGGCCCTTCATCGCGATCGATGCGATCGCGGGCGGTGCACGGGCGGCGGAGAGCATCCACCGCTACCTGCGCGGGATGGACATGCAGGAAGGCCGCGGTTTGGAAGAGCGCATCCCGGTGGAGGACGCCCGGTCCGGATTTCTCTTCAAGCTGCGGCAGCGGATGCCCCACAAGCCGGTAGCCGAGCGGACAAAGAGCTTTGAAGAGGTGGAGACCGGCTTCACGGCCGAACAGGCGGTCGAAGAGGCGAAGCGCTGCCTCAATTGCCGCAAGTGCCTCGGGTGCGGCATCTGTGAGGATGTCTGCGAGGCCAAGGCCCTCGATTATGCAGAGCAGGAGCGGATCGAGGAGATCGAAGTGGGCAGCGTTCTGCTGGCCCTGGGTTTCGAAGAGTATGACCCCTCTGAAAGGGGCGAATACGGTTACGGCCGCTACGACAACGTGGTCACCAGCATCGAGTTCGAGCGGATGCTTTCCGCGACCGGGCCGTTCTTGAGCATGCCGATGCGTCCCTCGGACGGTGACATTCCGAAGAAGATTGCCTGGATCC
>JAUWSZ010000505.1 GCA_030609865.1 bacterium
AAACTCCAGGAAGTCGAGGATCCGCCCGGGAAGATGGGCCTTGGACCCGACGATGGCCAGGGCCCTCGAGAAATCAACCAGGTAGAGTGCATCCTGCTGGATGTAGAACTTGAATTTCTCTTTCGGCAGGGTTCCCTTCGCAAGCTCTCTGTTGAAGGGATGATCGATGATCGCCTCGTAGATCCCGGCAATCTTATCCCATAGGCTTTTCGTGAATGTCATTGTCTGCACCCCCTCGTTCCCGCTCCCTCGTGGGAGAGGGTTAGGGAGAGGGTGTCATCGTGTGCCCTACGTCAGGTCCGACTCCGTGGCCACGCGGTCTCTGCCCGCGTCTTTTGCGAAATAGAGCGCCTGGTCCGATCGGTCGACCAGGTCCTCCACCGACTCGCCCGCCCGGTACTGTGCGGCACCCACGGAGATCGTTATCGTTCCGAGATACTCGGAGGTTCTTACCCGTTTGAGTTTCCCTTCGGAAAAGGACACCCGAATGTTTTCAGCCACCGTCTTTGCACCGAGGAGCGGGGTGCCCGGCAGGATGACGGCAAATTCCTCCCCCCCGTAGCGGGCCACGAAGTCCCTGCCCCTCACGTTCTCCTTGATCTTCCTGGCCACGAGCCTCAGGACCTCGTCCCCCACGATGTGACCGTATTCGTCGTTGAACCGCTTGAAGTGGTCGATGTCGATCAGCAGCAGCGACAGAGGTTCGGTGTCTGACGAGGCCTCCGCCACCGACCCCCTGATGGCCAGATCGAAGGCCTTGCGATTCGCGATCCCCGTAAGGAAATCCACCAAGGCGGCTGCCTTTGCCTGCTCGAATTCCTTCTTCAGGGACTCCAGCTCGTCCGTCGCCTCTTCCAGCTTCTCCTGGGTTGCCCTTCCGGATTGACCGATCTTCTTCGTCTCCACGATGATGTCGTCGACCACCGACCGGATGTCCTGAATCGACGTGCCCTCGGACAGCTTGTCCACGGACTTCGACACGATCGTTTCGTACTCGCCGGCCTGTTCGGTGAGCTGCGCCACCTGGCTGAAAATGTCGATGAGGAGCTTTCGGAGATTGTCCCGAAGATCAGTCAGGGCACCTTCGTCCAGCTCGGAACAGAAGCGCTGATAGAGTATGTCGTTGATTTCGTCCGAGAACTGCTCCGCCTTGGTGAGCATCGCGTCGATGGCTTCCTGCAGTTCCCGGCTCTTCCCGGATACGTAGTCGTACCAGACCGCATAGTTCCTCGGTGTGATCGGGATGTTGTACTGGGACATGAGCGGCAGGGCGAGGCGCACGTAGCCGGCGGATTCTTGGAGCGGGGCCTCCTTATCGGTAGTTTCCTTGGCCATTCTTCTGCCCTCTCATCGTCTTTGGCTGTTTGCTTCCGGGGCAAGGAGAGTATAGGGAACGAGGACGATCCCGGTCAAGGGTGCAATTCCCTGTCACGTCTCGCTTTGCTTGGGCTCCGTCTCTCCCTCCCCCTGTCGCCCGGCACAAATCGAGCCGTGACAGGGTAATTGCACGAGAGTCCCCACACCTCCTGGTAACCATGTACTGCGTTACTCGGGTTGACACGCAGCCGGGGGTTTCCCTATCCTTCTCCCGTGCTGAAAAGGAGACGTTATGAACACGCAAGAGAAATACAAGGAATACGTCAACACGGCCTTTCTGAAAGCCGTCGAGCCGATTGTCATCGACCGTGCCGAAGGGGCGACGTGTTTTGACGAGAACGGCAAGGCCTACATTGACTGCTTCGCCGGCATATCCACAACGAACGCCGGGCACGCCAACGAGGCCATACTCGCCGCTGCGAAGGCCCAGATGGAAAGGGTGGTGCACTGCTGCTCCTACGTCTACCACGTGAAAGCAGTTGCGGATCTGGCGGAGAAGATGGCGGAGATCACACCGGGCAGGCTCAAGAAGAGCTTCTTTGCCAACAGCGGCGCCGAAGGCATCGAGGGCGCCGTCCGGCTGGCAAAACGGTATTCGAACAAGAACGAGGCGATTGCGCTGACCCAATCCTTTCACGGCCGTTCTTACGCTACCTTGAGTCTCACCGGCAATGCCGGCAGGAAGAGGGGAGGCGGTCCGTACATGCCGGGTGTGGCCTTCACGCCTGCGCCCTATTGTTACCGGTGTCCCTTCAAGATCGGCGATCCCGAGAGGTGCGACATGGCCTGCGCCGAGCACCTGATCGATGTGATCCGGTGCCACACGTCGGAGAACGTTGCCTATTTCGTAGCCGAGCCGGTAATGGGCGAAGGAGGGATTATTCCGCCACCGGCTGACTACTTCAAAAGAATCAAACAAATACTCGATCATTACGAGATCCTGTTCATCGCGGACGAGGTTCAATCCGGTTTCTGCCGTACGGGGAAGATGTTCGCCATCGAGGAATATGGCGTCGAGCCCGATATCATGGTCATGGGCAAGGGGATTGCCAACGGGTTTCCCATAAGCTGCTTCATCGCCCGCGAGGAGATCGCGGACGCTTTCCAACCGGGGGATCATCTCACCACCTTCGGTGGCAACCCGGTTTCGTGCGCCGCCGCCCTGGCCAATATCGAATTCATGATCGAAAGGAACCTGGCTGAAGAGACAACAAAAAAGGGGGAAATGCTGCAGGAGAGCTTGAAGTCTCTCGAGCCGAAGAACGTAGCGATCGGTGATATCCGTGGCAAGGGCCTGATGGTGGGTATCGAGATAGTGAAGGATCCGAAGAGCAAAGAGCCTGCCCCGGAAGAGGCAGGCAAGATTCGTTCCGCACTGAGAGAAAAGGGCGTGTTGATAGGCGTGGGTGGCGCCTTCGCAAACGTGATCAGGATTCAGCCACCGCTGATCATCAGCGAAAACGAACTCGAGAGAGTCACGTCTCTCCTGAAAGAAGTCATGGAAGGTTAAGAGGACAGAAATTTCTGTGCCGCCGGCCGGCTCATGCACCCTTCGAGCCACCCCTTCATGTTCGGCCACGCGGACAGGTCGACATTCCCCAGGACTGCCCATGAAAACACGGCAGCCACGTTCAGGTCGGCTACCGTAAAGGTCTCGCCCAGCAGATGGGAACGTTTGGCGAGATGATCATCGAGCACCTTGATTAACGGTGCGATCTCCTGGATGGCTGCCTTCGCCTTGGACGCATCCTGCGGATGGTCCATCATGCCCGTCCCGTAGAGCAGAGCCTCCAGCGCCTTGGGCTCGATCATCGTCATCACCCAGAAGCTCCACTGGGTCGCATGGGCTTCCTCGATGAGATTCGAGGGCGCCAGCGGTCCTCCGGCCTTCTTGGCGAGATAGAGGGTGCAGGCCATCGACTCCCATACGATCACCCCGTCGTCGTCGATGGTCGGGATCTTGCCGTTGGGATTGATGGCGAGGTAGTCCGGTTGTTTGCACTCCGATACGAAATCTGTCGGAATGTTCTCGTACTCGATGCCGAGTTCCTCGGCCATCCACAAGACGCGGAAGGCTCGGCTAAAGGGAATACCGTAGATCTTGAGCTTGGCCATGGGGTGATCCTCCTGTCTCAGTGGGTGG
>JAUWSZ010000062.1 GCA_030609865.1 bacterium
CACACCCGTCTGACGATTATCACCCATTGTGGTGCCTACTTCTCTTCATCGATGAGCAGCTCTTTTCTCAGTTCCGGGATCACAGGGAAGCCCACACGCTCTGCCTCTTCAAGGTGCCTTCGGGCAGATTTTCGATCGCCCTTTTGGGCATAGAGAAGGGCCAGGTTGTTGTGGGCCGGGCCGAATTCCTCAGAAATCTCCAGGGCCCGCTGGTTTGCCTCGATCGCCTTGTCCAGGTCACCCTTCAGCAGATATGCATGCCCCAGGTTGGCATGGACCTGGGGAACGTTCTCAAGAATCGTCAGGGCCTTCTGGTAGATCTCGATCCCTTCGTCGATCTTGCCCTGCTGGACCAGAAGAAATCCCAGGTTGCTGTAGGCATTGATCTGCCTCGGATCGACCTCGAGGACCTTCTTGTTCTCCTCGATAGCCGCCTCGATGTTGCCCTTCCGCATGTAGATCCCGCCGAGGTTGATCCTCGCCTCCAGGAGGCCGGGATTCAGTTCCAGGGCGGCCTTGAACTCGGTAATCGCCTCATCCCATTCCTTGCGTCTTCCGTGGGCCAGGCCCAGGTTGTAGTGCAACGGGGCCGAGTCCGGGCGAACGAGCAACTGCCGCTTGAGTTGCTCAAAGGTCTCTTCTTCCTTCTCTTTTGCCAAAACCAATCTCCTTCCATCAGTACAAAGGGCGGCCCCAACATAGGACCGCCCTCTGCAACGATTCGAACACAGCTTCGACAAGAACGGGGTACACCAACGACCGCTCGAGAGGTAGACTGCTAGAACTTGAACTGCGTGGTCGTCCTCCACGTGGTCATGGCGAGCCGATAGTCATCGATGTGCTGATGCTGGAACTCGATTTCCGTCGCCTCAAAAAACCGCTCCCAACCGATCCGGTCGATCCACTCCCCGACCCGCTCGTACTTCTTTCCGCCTGCGGCATAGGCCTCCACGATCTTCCGGACGGCCTTGACCGTCGAGGGCCAACGCGGGGGCTCATTCGGGATGAAGGGCACGGCGAGCTTGGAAAAGGAAGGGGGCGTCCTCGAGTTGGAGACCTTGCCTCCCACCCACAGGGCGATCCCGTCACCCTGAGCGTCAGCCAGCGGCATGGCGGCACACATGGTGTAGCAGTTGCCGCAGAACATGCACCTGGGATCGTTCACCTCTACGCTCTTTACCTCTTTGCCGTCGTCGAGCGTGACCTTCTTCGGCTTGATCGCGGCCGTAGGGCAGGCAGAGATGGCCAGAGGGATCTCGCATACCGCGTCGAGGCGATCGTGCTCGATCAAAGGCGGCTTCCGATGGATCCCGAGGATGGAGATGTCCGAGCAATGAACCGCACCGCACATGTTCAGGCAGCAGGCCAGGGAGATCCTCACCTGGGCCGGCAGTTTCATCGCGGTGAAGTGCTCGAAAAGGTCGTCCATCACGGACTTGACAACGCCGGAGGCATCCATGGCCGGGGTGTGGCAGTGGAGCCACCCCTGTGTGTGGACGATGTTCGTGATCCCGGCCCCTGTACCGCCGATGGGGAACTTGTTCCCACGGCTCAGAAGATCCTTCTTCAGGGGCTCGAGCTTTAACTTGTCGCTCACGAGGAACTCGATGTTGTTCCGTGTCGTGAACCGAATGTGGCCGTCACAGTATTTGTCCGCGATGTCACAGATCTCACGGATGTGCTCCACGCTCATGATCCGGCATCCGCCTGTACGAACCGTGTAGATCTCGTCTCCGGACTCGGCCACGTGTACGAGTACGCCGGGTTCGAGGATCTCGTGGTACTTCCACTGTCCGAAGTTCTTGGTGATCACCGGGGGGAGCATGTCCTTATACAAGGGCGGCCCGATATCGACCAGTCGGTCTTCATATTCATATTTTGCCATTTTGTTCTGTCCTCCCTAAGCCTGGTGTCTCTTGCGATAATCCTCAACATCCCGCGTCCAGCCGCCTTCCACCTCTTCCTCCTTGAAGAAGATGTAAGGGTTGTAGCGAGGCGTATTGATCATCCTGGGGTCAGGGTCGAGCTCAACGGCCTCGAGGAATGACCGCATGCCGAGCCGCTGGATCAACTCGCCGATCCGCTCACGGTTCCGACCGTGCTCGTCCCACCATTCCCACATCTTGTCGACGAATTCCTTGAACTCATCGTAGGGGGGTTCCATCTTGATGAACGGTATCATCACACTCGACAACTGGGCCCCTTCCAGGATCGGTGCCTTGGCCCCGATCAGGATGGTGGCCCCGGTGTCCTTGCCGGGCCAGAGGGCTCGAGGCATGACGTTGATGCAGTGCATGCAGCGCACACAATTCTCGGTAAAGATCTCGAGTTTTTTTCCGTCCCATGCCATACACTTGGTCGGGCAGAGATCGATGATCTCCTTCTGGATATCCACGGCCTCCTTCTCGGTCCCATGGGCGCCACCGTTCGGGGTGAATTCCCCGGCCGCGTAAGCCTGGACCGCCTTCTGGTCGATCCGGATGTCGTCCCGCCAGGTCCCCACGATCGAGCAGTCAGCCCGCGCAACGGCTGCAACACAATCGTTCGGGCACCCAGAAGACTTGAACTTGAACTTGTAGGGCCATGCAGGCCGGTGCAGCTCGTCCTGAAAGGTCTGGGTGAGATCGTTGATGATTGCCTGCGTGTCGATGCAGGCCCACTCGCATCGGCTCATGCCGAGACAGGCCGAAGGGGAACGCAGGGCGGAACCCGAACCCCCGATATCCATGTCTGCCTCGTGGGCCAGGGCCTGGAAGCAGGGCTCCAGGTTGTCGGTGGTGGTCCCCAGGAGGATGATGTCACCGGTGGACCCGTGCATGTTGGTCATGCCGCTACCGAAGTGCTCCCATATGTCGCAGACCTTGCGCAGCTTCTCGGTCGTGTAGTACTTGCCCGTGGGTTGGTTGATACGCATGGTGTGAAAGTGGGCAATCTCGGGGAACAGGTCCGGACGGTCACAGTACCTTCCGATCACGCCTCCGCCGTACCCCATCACACCCACGATACCGCCGTGCTTCCAGTGTCCCTCTTTCTCCTCGTAGGAGAGTTCCATGACCCCCAGAAGAGCGTCGCAGGCGGGCTTCTTCGCGGCCATCCGCTTCATGTCGGTTACAAAGCTCGGCCACGGCCCCGATTCCAACTCGTCGAGCAGGGGGGTTTTGTGTTTCAGTGCCATTCCTTTGTCCTCCTTGCCGATTTAGGATTTCTCGATAACGACCAATCAAATAGCTTTCTTCACACAATCGAAAGCTTCTTTCGTTTCCCGATGGAAGAACACCCTCTGTGAGTCTAACGTTTACCTCCTCTCTTTTCCGATACGGTGTTCCTTTCTCCTCGTTGATTCCTTGGGCTACCCTTCTATCCTCAGCACCCTGTTTGTTTCCAGCAGCGCCCTCGAGTTTCGCAGGACGAGGCGATCCAAACGTGCTTCGACATCGCTTACCGTCTGTGCCCTCTAAGTCGTTTGTGTTCCCCGGTCCTCCGTCATGCAGACGACAGGTACCTTTGTGAGCAACTCTCTCCCGCAAGCCCGGTTGTGGATCAGAGCCGTTGTTCTGTAAACAATATGGGCAAGCTTTGAAAACGGGGTATAGGCAAACAGGGACCATACCGCCACGAGATGGATGTAATACAGGATGTAATACAGGAAGCCGATGCCCATCCAGCGGACGATTTCCGCGAGCATACCCGAGGCCCCGACGATGACCACGATCCCCAGCAGAAACCAGTCATAATACGAACTCGCCGTCTCGTCACCTTCCTGGTTCAGGCGATTGCGGATGATCAGGAAAAGCCCTGTAAGAAGGGCAATGCCCCCGAGATTTCCGAGAAGCTTCACCGGATTCCACAAGGGCCACGGGGTCAGCGGCACATGCACGATCAAATTCAGGAAGTAGATGCCGCCAAAGACACACGACGTCGTGATGAACAGGGCCACAAACCCGTAGAACACTCCCAGGTGGCCGAGATAGCGGTCCTGGGTGGTGCCGCATTCCTTGAAGTTGCTGTGGGTGGCGATCTCCTTCACGACCGCGATAGCGGCGGGCACGATGCCTATCTTCCGCGTACGCTGTGCATCCAGGTCTCCCCAGAACGTCAGCAAACCCTTCGCGAACACGGTCACGGCAAACAGGCCGGTCAGGATGAAGAGCACGTCCACGGCCAACATGGGGATCATCTCCCAGGAACGGATGACCTCAGCGAGAACGATCGTCTCACCGTGCACGATCCGAGTCGGGCCCTCCCCGTGCCACCAGAGGTTCGTCAGGCCGATAATCACCGCGATGAGGATGGCGGGGATGGCAATCAGCAGGGGCAGGGACTTCGGATCGCCGACCCTCTTGGCGATCGCCTTCGGGGTGGCGTAGTGCTCGATCGCCTTCTTCCGCAGGGCATTCATCACGTCCCCGGGCTTCGCCCCCCGGGGGCAGTACGTGGAGCAGTCATTGCAGTTGTGGCAGAGCCAGATATCCGGGTCTTTGACGAGCTTGTCCTTGAGTCCCCACTGGGCCTGAATCATCTCTTTCCGGGGGAAGGGCTCTTCGGCCGGAGAGAGGGGGCAGACCACAGAACACGTGGCACACTGGAAGCACTTCTTGAGTGTATCCCCTCCGGATCTGATCACATCGCGCACAAAATCCAGATCCGGTTCAATACGGTACGGCTGCGTCATCGACAAGTCCTCCTACCAGCCCTTGTAAGGATTCGGACCGACCTCTTCAATTTTCTCCATGAACTCGTTGAGCAGATCCGGGATCTGGTCATATTCATTGATGGCAAGCTGGTGGACCCTGATGCGCTCGGATTCGAGCACGAGGCGGTCCAATGTCTCCTGGATCTTCCCCATACGGTAGTCCGCCAACTCGGAGCCCGTCATGAAGTGACACTGATAGTCATCCCCGTACTTGCACCCGATCAGGAAGATGCCGTCGATGCCATTGGACAGAGAGTCCGCGATCCACACAAGGTTGATGTTCCCCAGGCAGCGCAGCGGAATGAACCGCACATACGGGGTGTACTGCAGGTGGTTGATCCCGGCAAGATCGAGGGCGGGATACGCATCGTTCTCGCAAATGAAGCAGACCACTCGTGGCTTCTCTTCGTCTTCTTCGGGCACCTCGATGGCCTTCACCATGGAGCCGATGATGTCGATCGAGAAGTCCTTGAAGCTGATGATCCGCTCCGGGCAGGACCCCATGCAGATACCGCAACGCCGGCAGCGCGTGGGATTCGGCAGGGGCGTACCCTTCTCGTCCTCGTCGTACATCCCGAAGGGACACTCCTCTGTACAGCGCTTGCACTGGGTGCAGCGCTGGAGGAAGAGGTCAGGATAGGTGATGTCTCCCGCACGCGGGTGGACCGCCTCTCCCCGGGAAGCCATCTCTACACACTGAATCGCCTTCAGGGCCGCACCGGCCGCATCGTCGACCGCCAACAGCCCGTCCATCGGCTGGCGCACACATCCGGCAGGGTAGATGCCCGTCCGGCGGCTCTCGTAAGGAAAACAGACGTAGTGGGAATCCGGAAACCCGTACTTGAGCGAGGGCAATTCGGGCCCCTGCCTGTAGGTCAGGTTTAGCACGTTGGACTTGATGATCCGGTCCGCAGGGGGCTCGGCCTCATCCTCGGACTTCTTCTTGTCGTCTTCCTCACTCTTGATCTCGACCTCTTCGCCGATGCTGGTGGTCGGCACCATGCCGGTGGCCAGGACGACCATGTCGGCCTTGATCTCGATCTTTTCTCCCAGCAGCGAGTTGTCCACCTCGATGCGAAGCCCCTTGTCCCCATCCTCCTGCACGGACGCCACTTCCCCCTTGGTCAGGAAGATGCCCTCGTCCTGCTGCACCTGCTTGTAATAGTTCTCGTTCTGGCCGGGGGTCCGCATGTCCTTGTAGATGATGTAGACCTTCGCCTCTGAATCGGCCTCCCGGATGTATTTGGCCTGCTTCAGCGAGGTCATGCAGCAGACAGCGGAACAGTAGGGAAGGTGGTCCGGGTCACGGGAACCGGCGCACTGGATGAAGGCCACGCTCTGGGGCGCGTTGTTGTCCGACGGCCGGACGATCTTTCCGGCCTTGGCCATATCCTCCACCTCGAGATGGGTAACCACGTTCGCGCTGCCATAGCCCAGATGTCCGAGCTTGCTCGCATCGTAGCGCTGGAAGCCTGCAGCCTCGACGATGGCGCCGGCGCGCACCGTCTCGGACGATCCGTTGGACTTGATCGTGACGTCGAACATGCCGGGGGCACCCGCCGTGCTCTCGATCTGTGCACCCTTGAAGACCTTGATCTTGGAATTCCCCTCCACCTCCTGGGCAAGGGCGCCTATGTTCGACTCTTCCATCTCCAGGTAGGGGGGCTTCTTGGGCAATGTCTTGTGCACCTTGTTCAGGTATCCGCCCAGCTCGGCCTCTTTCTCCACGAGCACGACGTCGTACCCTGCACCGGCCGCCTCGTTAGCGGCTGTCAGCCCTGTGATGCCTCCACCAACCACGAGGATGGTCTTGTTGATCTCTTCCAGGTACGGCTCCGGAGTCTCCATCTTCCCGGCCTTGGCAAGGCTCATGCGAAGATAGTCCTCGGCCATCATCTGGGTATCTTCCTCCTTCGGAGGCTGACACCAGGTCACATGCTCCCGGATGTTCACCCTCTCGAGGATCACTTGAGCGGGGTCGTACGAAAAAATGTCTGTCTTCACCCTGCGGGAGCAGGCAGCGATCACAACCGTGTTGACACCCTCCTGGGCGATATCCTGGCGGTTGTTCTCCGATCCTTCGGCCCAAAAAATATGTGGGTGGTCTTTGCACACCGGAACACTGCTTTCCGATGTGGAAACCTTGGCCAGCGCTTCCACATCGATCGAATCACCGATCCCGCATCCGCTGCAGATGTATACCCCGAGCTTCTTCTCCATAAGGTTTACCTCCTCAGACACTGAATGGCCTTCAGTGCGGCACCGGTTGCATCCTGCAGCGAGCACGCCACATCAACAGGGCGCTTGGCACATCCAGCGGCGTAGATTCCCTTTTGGGACCCGTCAGAAACAACGAAACCGAATTCGTCATAGGCTACGTCCATCGGCAGCCTTTCCGCGGCCGTGGAAGGCTCCATGCCGATGGCCAGCACGACCATATCGGCCTGGGCACGGATCTTCTCGCCGGACATGGTGTCTTCGACCTCCACGATCGGATCCTGTGTGGCTGCATCTTCCTCGATCTTGGCGACCTTGCCCTTGACGAACTCGACCCTTTCGTCGTCCTTGAGCTTGTTGTAGAAATCCTCGAGCTTGCCCATGGCACGGATGTCGATGTAGTAGATCCTGATCTTCGCATCCGGGTTCTGCTCGAGGACGAAAAGAGCCTCCTTCATCGAGGCGAGACAACAGACGCCAGAGCAGTAGGCGAGATGATTCTCATCCCGTGAGCCTGCGCACTGCGCGAAGATGACGCTCTCTACCGGCTTCTTGTCGGAGGGGCGCAGGATCTTGCCCTCCGTCGGCCCGTTCGGAGAGGCAAGCCTTTCCAACATGACATTCGTGATCACGTTCGGAAGTCGGCCGAAGCCCAGGGTATCCAGCTTCTTCGCGTCGTAGGGCCTCCAGCCCGTGGCCACGACGATTGCCCCTACCTTGGCCGTCACGGTCTGGGGTTGCATGTCCAGGTCGATCGCGTCGTACTTACAGGCTGCTTTACATTTATCGGCATCCTCGGTACCCAGAATCTGCGAATCCAGCACATACCGCATCGGAAAGGCCATCGAAAACGGAAGATGGGCGGCCTTCCTCTGGTCCATATCGAGGTTGAATTCATTCGGAATCATGAGCGAGCAGACCTCGGCGCAATCGCCGCAAGCCGTGCACTTTTCGTTCACATATCGTGGGTTCTGGCGGATCGTCACCTCGTAGGCGCCCGGCTCTCCGCTGACAGCCTCGACTTCCGACAGGGTCAACACATGAATCCTCGGGTTGTCCTTGATCCTGCGGAAATTGATCTCGAGTCCGCAGGTAGGGGGGCAAAGCTTTGGGAAGTACTGATAGGTCCGAGCGACGCGCCCGCCCAGATAGGGGGCTTTCTCCACGAGGATGACCTCTTTGCCAACCTCCGCCGCTTCCAGGGCTGTCGTGATACCGCTTATTCCACCGCCGACAACAAGAATACATTCTTTTCCCGCGGCCGTGATTGTTTCGTCTCCCATCCTGATTTGCTCCTACGCTATGGGGTCTCCGGTTCGTCCTTCCGCCCTCTCGGGAGAAGCCTCACACCCTTCTCGTGGAAAGCAAGGCTCCGATACTTCTGTCGGTTTTGCTGGGTTACAGGAAGCAAAAAGGAGACCTCCAGGCACTCCCTCGTGGGAGTGCCTGGAGGCGAGAAGTTTCACTTCCTCTATTCAACAGGCAGGTTGATGATCGGAACCTTCTTGAGTGTCCACTCGCCGTTCTCTGGATTCCAGACGGAATTGACGAAGCAGTGCCAGTTGTCCTCGTCCATCTTCTTGAAATCCGCTCGATAGTAGTAACCCGGCCACCTTGTCTCCTCACAGAACAGAAGGTGTCGCACGTGGCTCTCCGCGATCCACATCCTGTGGACGTTCTCCCAACATCGCATCAACTCGTTCAAGTCCCCGGCAGCGAGCTTCTCGGAATCCTCTTTCAGCATGGCGAGAAGCTCGAGGCCTCTCTCCAGCCAGG
>JAUWSZ010000404.1 GCA_030609865.1 bacterium
ACGGGGGAGCCTGACCGTACTGCCGCCACCGGGGAAGAGGCCGCGCTTCGGCTCAGCGATCGAGAAGGTAGCATGTTCGGCAGCGATGCGGATATCCGTCCCCTGCAGCATCTCCAGCCCACCGGAGGAACAGATACCGTTCACGGCTCCGATGATCGGCTTCCAGATGTCCCCTTCCCGAAGCACGGCAACGAGAGGGGCATTCGGGGCATACTCCTCTCCGAGCAAGGATTTCTTCCCGCTAGCAAGGTCGTCGATGTTTTCGGTCACCGCGGGAATGAACGTCTTCAGGTCTGCGCCGACACAGAAGTCCTTGTCACCCGATCCGGTAAGAACGGCTACCCGAAGGTTGGGGTCGTCGCGGAAGTCCATCCAGGCGTTGGCCAGCTGTCCCATGGTATCGAAATCCATCGAGTTCCTTGCCTCCGGACGGTCGATCGTCACGATGGCAATGTTCCCCTTCTTCTCGTAGATGACAGACATTTTCCCTTCTCCTCCTTCCGGTTCCAGGGCTTCAGGTTGCCCGGATGATTCCCCAAAGACAACCTTGTGGGCGCACCATCGGGAGACGGAAACCAGGTTTTTCACCAAATGGTGAATAATCTGTTTGTAGCAAAGGCCCTGCCCCTGTGTCAACAAAAAAAGCACGCCTGTCCCTTGTCCCTTTATGACTTCTACAACACGCCCCTGATGAGCTATAGGTCCCGAAGAACAGCAGCTCACGATTGAGGGGGTGCGAAACATGAGTGCCATGGGCAAACAGCCCGTTGAAAAAGTGGCTGTCAGAGGCTGTTCAAAAAGTTCCAGATGCAAGGCAGGCAAAATCCCGAGGAATGAGGCGTACTTCCTGTACGTTGAATGACGAGGGATGAAGCCGAACGCCGCAGATGGGACTTTTTCAACAGCCTCCTAGTGCGGCGAAGCCGCAGGTCAGAGGTGAAAGGGTCAAGGTAAAAGGGCAAGAAAGCTCTTAGGTATTAGCTATTAGGTATTAGCCCACCCCTCTCCCCTTGGCGTCCATCCTGGCCTACACGAAGATCGAAATCCGATGGTGACTCCTCAAAATAAGGCAGAGAACCAACCCGCCGCCGGCACGGGACCCGTCTTTGACTGGGTTGTCCAGGAATCCCAGGAGGGCACGCGCCTGGACAAGTTCCTGCTGGCGACGGAACAATTCGTCTCCCGTCATCAGATTCAGAAGCTCATCGAGAACGGTTTGGTCCGGGTGGACGGCGCCCATTCAAAGGCGTCCTGCCGGCTGAGGCCCTTCCAGGCGATACGCGTCGAGGTCCCGCCCCCTCGGCCGATGCAGACCGCGGCGGAGCCGATCCCGCTCGACGTCCTTTACGAAGACGAGGACCTGCTGGTCGTCAACAAGCCCGCGGGCATGGTCGTACACCCGGCTGCGGGCCACACACGGGACACCCTGGTCAATGCCCTGCTGTTCCGCTGCCAGGATCTCTCCGGAATCGGGGGAATGCTTCGACCCGGTATCGTCCACCGGCTGGACAAGCAGACCTCCGGGCTTCTGGTGGTTGCCAAGGGGGACAAGGCCCATTTGGCCCTGTCGAAGCAGTTCAAGGCCCATTCCATTCTCCGGGAATACGTGGGGCTCGTTCACGGCGGCCTTTCGGACGAAAGGGGGCGCGTGGACGAACCGATCGGAAGGCATTTCACAGAGCGCAAGAAGATGTCGAGCCGAACCCGCCGAGGCAGGCATGCGGTAACCCACTGGAGGGTAGAACAACGATTGCAGAACTTCACCCTCATGAGATTCACCCTGCAGACAGGAAGAACGCACCAGATCCGCGTCCACATGGCGGAGCAAGGGCACCCGATCGTCGGTGATCTCCTTTACGGGGGCAAGCGAACCCGGCTCAACCACCTCCCGGCGACCCACCCGGACCGCAAGCCCCTGGAAGGCCTGGACCGCTTCTTCCTGCATGCAGAACGGTTGGGATTCGAGCATCCCCGCAGCGGGGCCTCCCTTCGGTTCTCCTGTCCCCTCCCGGAAGAACTCGAGGCGATCCTCCGCTCGCTGACCCCGCGGACGGACCCATGAAAAGAACGAATGCAAACGGCGTGTGCTACTATTCCGTCCCTGCATGGGGCACGCAATCCAGGGTCGTACACGGGTTGTTCACACGGACGGGCGGCGTCAGCCCGCGTCCTTACGCTTCCCTGAACGTGGGACCGAAGGGGGGCGACACGCTTGCCCACGTGCGGGAGAACCTGAAACGGGCCGCCCTGGCGCTGTCCATCCCCGCAGAGAGGATCTTCTGTGCTGCCCAGGTCCACGGGGATCAGATTCATCAGGTCTCGAGCGGTGAGCCCTCGATCTTCGGGTCGAATGCCCCCCTGCAGGGAGACGGGCTCGTCACGGTCGAGAGAGGGCTTTACCTCGGCATCCTGACCGCGGACTGTGTCCCCCTCCTGCTGCTCGACCCCGGGCGTTCTGTTGTGGGGGCGGTCCACGCCGGATGGAGGGGCACTGCGATAGGGATTGCCGGAAAGGCCGTTCGAAAGATGTGTGACGAATTCGGATGCGAGTCCTCTGACCTCCTCGTCGCCCTCGGGCCTGCCATCGGACCGTGCTGCTACGTCGTCGGGGACGAGGTGGCTCGAGCTTTTGTGGAAAAAGACCGGGAAACCAGACCCTTTCTTCAGCCGGAGGGGTCCGGCCGGTGGAAATTGAATCTGGCAGGCATCAATCGGCATCAATTGATAAACGCGGGCATACCGGACAGAAACATCACCCCCTCTTCCCTTTGTACGTCCTGCCGGAAGGACATGTTCTTCTCCGTGCGGGCGGACGGGGAGCCGACAGGCCGACAAGTCGCCTTGATCGGGCTCCGACCCTAAAGATCCTGGAGCACGAATCCGAAAAGAGACGGGGAGGAAAGAAAAGGGCTTGACAGGGCTACCCCTTTTCACTATAGTTGTGTCGCTGCACAAAAAAAACTCTGTCCCTCTTACTTATCACACTTCCAAGAAGGTTTCTCGTCAGGCCCTCAAGCGTCCATTCATGCGAGCCAGATTGGCAGTGGTTTATGGGCGAATCATTTGCAAGAGCAGTGAGTGAGTAGACTCCTTTCTCCCTAACCGATTGCTGGTATCGAATTCGTTTTCAGACAAGAAAATGCCCTGGCAGTCCCCTTGGCAAATCCTAATGCGGTGACCGACCTCGTTCTCGGCACGTGCCCAACTCCTGTTCCGGGGAATTCGTCCGGCGCTCACTCTTGTACATAACCACGCAACATCCTCAGCACAACCAACCAAGGAGGAACATTTCAAACGATGGCAAAGGAAAAGACGGACAACTACATGAACCTGAAAGAGCTCAAGCAGAAGAAGATCAGCGAACTCGCGAGCTTTTCCAAGGCATTGAATATCGAAGGCGCCGCCAGCATGCGCAAGCAGGATCTGATCTTTGCGATCCTGCAGGCGCAAACGGAGAAGAACGGCCTGATCTACGGCTCGGGCGTCCTGGAATGCCTTTCCGACGGCTTTGGGTTCCTGCGCGCACCCGACTACAACTACCTTCCCGGTCCCGACGACATCTATGTCTCCCCCTCCCAGATCAGGCGTTTCAACCTGAAGACAGGATGCACGGTTTCCGGACAGATTCGGCCGCCCAAGGACTCGGAGCGATACTACGCCCTCCTCAAGGTCGAGGCGGTGAACCATGAGGACCCTGAGATTGCCAGGGAGAAGATCCTCTTCGACAACCTGACCCCCCTGTATCCGGAGGAGAAGGCCGACCTGGAATATGACCCGGAGAACTACTCCACCCGGATCATGGATCTCCTCGTTCCGATCGGCAAGGGACAGCGGGGGCTGATCGTCTCGCCACCCCGGTCCGGGAAGACCATGCTTCTCCAGGCGATCGCCAACGCGATCACAGCCAACAACAAGGAATGCGACCTGATCGTACTCCTGATCGATGAACGCCCCGAAGAGGTGACGGACATGGAGCGTTCCGTGAAAGGAGAAGTGATCAGTTCCACCTTTGACGAGCCCCCGCAGCGACACATTCAGGTCGCCGAGATGGTCCTGGAGAAGGCGAAGCGTCTCGTGGAATACAAGAAGGACGTGGTCATCCTTCTGGACAGCATCACCCGGCTGG
>JAUWSZ010000110.1 GCA_030609865.1 bacterium
TACGACCTGTCGGTGCAGTGCGTGGCGGACCCGGACCCGAACGAGCCGAACGGGAACTTCGGCACGCCGGCCCAGAACAGGTCGAACGCGACCTCCCTGCCTCTTGATACCACGGCCACCGCCTGGATTGCCTATCAGGAGGATGAGGATTGGTACCGGGTGACTATGCCCCAGGACGGGCTGCTCAACCTTTCCATCCAGACGAGCGCGGGCGGCATGGCCATCGATCTCCTCTGCACCCTGCTCGCGTCGGACGGCCAGTCCGCGGAGGGCGAGTTCGTGGTGGAGGCAGGGGTCGACCCCACGGACTTCTCTCTTCGTATGGCGCTCCCCTCGGGCACCCATTACCTGCGCGTCCGGGATGAAGGCGACGACGGCGCGGATCTCACGAATTCCTACTCCGTGCGTGCGAGTTTCGAGCCGGATCCGGACCCGAACGAGCCGAACGGGAACTTCGACACGGAGCAGCAGAACCGGAACCATGCGACACAGCTCGTGCTCGGGGCCCCGGCGATCGGATATATCGGGTCGAATGCGGACCAGGACTGGTTCCAGGTCTTTGTCGCGACCCCAGGGGTCTACCATTTCTCGTTGACGAACGCGGCCGCCTCGGAGGTGGACCTGTCGATGAGCCTCTACAGGCCGGACCTGAACGGCCTGAACATGATCCTGACCCGGAGCGACGAGGACCGTGACGGCCAGGACGGGCCCACTGATATCCAGGCGCAGCTCTTCCTGTTCGATACGGACACCTACTACATCGTGGTCCAGGATCTGTACAACAACGATACGGACCTCGACGTGCCCTATCAGATCGAGGTCAATTCCGTGCCCCTGCCGCCGGGAAGCAACGAGCCGGACGAGGACCGCAGCGAGTATGTCCCGATCGTGAGCGGTCAGGTGGTTCAGGGCTACATCGAGTTCGAGGGAGACCGGGACTGGTACGGGATCGACATCCAGGGCGAGATGGACGTGCTCGTGGAGATCTGGAACGACACGCCCTCGCCGGTCGAGTTCATCTGGTTCATGTACGAACCGGACTCCACGCGTGTCTTCGCGAGCGCCGGAGACTCGACGGAGTCGGACGACAACCTCATCCACATCGTGACCGGTGACGACGAAGATTTCTGGGTGGGCGAGGAGAATTCGGGGCTCTACATGTTCAAGCTCAGTGACTTCAACCGGAATGACTGGGACACGGCAGTGCCCTATCACTTCCGTGTGGTGCTGACGCCCCGTCTGCCGTGAAGGAATACGTGAAGGAATACAGGAATAAAGTCTTCCATTACAACATCTGCAACATTCACGTTTCTCATGTAGATGTTGGGAGACAGTCATGTTGGTGGACGGGAGGCGGGGACTGACCCCCGACCCCTGATCCCTGACCCCTGGCGGCGCAAGCCGCATTAGAAACCTCAAGGAGGAACGGAAATGGATCTACTGGGGAAAGGCGGCATCTTCATGCTCCCGATCATGATGGTCTCGATCGCGGCTCTTGCTCTCATCCTGGAACGGGTCTACACGCTCTGGTTTCGCTATCGACTCGATGAAGAAGGCTTTGTGAAGGGGCTGATGCATGCCTTGGACGAGCAGGACTTTGCCGGGGCCCTCGAGGAATGCGCCCGGGCGGAGAAAAACCCGTTGAGCCGTGTGCTGCGCGCCGGCCTGCTCAAGGTGCACCGCAACGACAAGGAGATCGAGAGGGCCATGGAGGAAGAGATGCTGCGGACCGCGCCGACGATACGCAAGCGCATCGGCTACCTGGCCACCCTCGGAAACGTGTCCACCCTCCTCGGATTGCTGGGTACCATCTTCGGTCTGATTCAGGCCTTCGAAGGCGTGAGCATGGCCGATCCGGCGACCAAGCAGGAGATCCTGGCAGGGGGTATCTCCGTCGCCATGTTGACCACGGCCTTCGGGCTGATCGTGGCCATCCCATGTCTGCTTTCCCATGCCTTCCTCCAGAGCAAGTCGATCCAGATGATCGAGGGACTCGAGGAGAAGGCGTTCACGCTGTTCAACAAGATCTCCGCTCTTCACCGCGACATCGAGAAGAAGGAGGTCCGTCTGCGGATGAAATCGATTGAAGGCGGGAGGAGAGCCTAATGGCGTTGGGTGACAGACGGCGACTGGGAATGGACGGGTATGGCCAGGGCGAGGACGTCAACCTCGTCCCGATCATGAACCTCTTCGTGGTGTTGATCCCGTTTCTGCTGATGAGCGCGGCCTTCTTCCACATCAGCGTGATCAATGCTTCGGTACCGGCCCTGCAGAAAGAGAAGACCGATCTGGCCAAGTCGGACGTTGCCGTAACGATGATGGTCCGGATGAAGCCGGATGCCTTCACGATCACGGCGTCGAGCGACACCTTGCCCCGGTCCGAACTGGACAAGCTGCGTGCCGAGATTCCCCGGGAGGGGGAAGGCAAGGGCCTCCAGGACTTCAGCGACCATTTGCTGGCCTGCAAACAGCGGTACCCGAAAAGCGAAACCATGTTGCTCGTTCCCGATGCCTCCATCGAGTACCAGGAGATGATTGGTGCGATGGATTCCGGCCGCTGGACGGAGCTCGTCCAGGAGGGAGTAACGGTGCGCTACGACCTGTTCCCGAACGTAGTGATTACGGGGATGCTCTAGAAAGGGGTCAGGGACCAGGGATCAGGGGGCAGGCCCCTCGCATCCCCCCACAGGATCCAGGAGGAGGAGGCCTAAGATGGCGAGACCGTGGCGTAGGGTGGCCATGCACCACAAGAACGGCGCCGCTGCCCTGAACATTACCTCTTTGATGGACGTGATGACCATTATTCTGATCTTTCTCCTGTTCTCGTTCTCGTCGCAGGACCAGAACCTTCGGCTCGCCAAGGATATGGATCTGCCCCGGTCGAGTTCGGAGAAGCCTTTCAAGTGGGCCATCAATATCACCCTGACCGAAAACGAGTTGATGGTGGAGGACTTGTCGGTGTGTCGGTACAAGAACGGTCAGTTCATCGACACCCGGGACGATCCCGACAAGATTGTCCTGCTCTACAAGCAGCTCACGGACCTGAAGAGCCTGGAAAAGTACCGGGAGGTCGACCGGGATGCTGCCGAGCCGGTCGTGATCTTCCAGGCAGACAAGAAGCACAAGTTCGACACGATTTACAAGGTAATGAAGACGGCGGCCATGGCAGGGTATCCGAATTTCCGGTTTGCCGTGTTGAAGAACTAGGCGCGAATCACATTCAACCGAGCCGGTCCCGTAAGGGATGCGATCAGGGGGGGAAGATGTTTAGCGTTTCCGCAATCCCAAAAAAATCGATGGTCCTGGGATTTCTGTTGGGGCTCCTCGCCTTTGCCCAATCAGCGAAGGCCGAAGAGGCTGGCATCTCCGCGGGGGCAGGGGGAGAATCGAATCGCTCCCTGAAGAGAGCACGCCACATGGAGTTCGACGAGAGACTCATCATGGGCCAGTCCTTGAAGTCGGGCGCTCTGTATCTCTTCGAACGTAAAGACAGCGAGATCCAGACCATGTTGAAGATTCGCAGAGACTATCGGCAAGAGCTCCTGGCTCCTCTCGAGCCACCACCGTGAACCCGGAAAAGTGAGGCATGCCGTGGCGGGTAACGTTTGTAAAGATCACGCGGAGGCGTTCGTGGCTTCAGACTACCAGGGCAAAACCATACAGGTTTTTGTGTTCCTCCGGGGGAAGTTCCTTGGCTATCAGTGCTTCGGGCAGGACAGACTCACCGTAGGGGGGACGCCCGGGATGGATCTCCCCCTTCCCGATTGCCCGGAAGAGGAGGGATACTGGGACGTCTACGTATCCCGAGGGGCGCTGTATGCCTGGTTCCGGAGTCCGGCAGGCGGTAATGGGAAGGAGGGGCACGAGGATCCTCGGAAGGTACAGCCGCTGGATTCGTTTTCTCTGGGGGAATACCGCCTCCAGGCGAAGCTCCTGGAGGGCCAGGGCTTTGTTCAACCCCCCACCGAGACGGAAGAGGATTTGACCGAGGAGGAAGCCGCTCTCTCACCGGAAGAGGAGAGTGCCCGGGAAGAGCCGCCCACGATCGAGGAAGGAGGGGGTGAAGAAGAGCAAGAGGCAAGTTCGTCCGTGGAACTCGGCGAGGAGGAAGGGCCCGAGCAGGAGCAGGAGCCGGCAGCCGAGCCGTTGGACGAAGTGCAGGGGATAAGCCTCGATTATGCGAGGAGCATCTGGAGAGAGGAGACAAAAGATGAGCGCGCAGAGGCGGCCGAAGTGGAGCCGGGCGAGGTGGCGGCGAAGGCCCCGCCAACCGAGCCTGACGAGGATCCTGCGCCGGCCCAAACGATAGACGCCGCTGCGGGCCGGGAAGAGCCGCTGTCCGGCCTTGCCCTCGACGCAGAAGGACCGTCGGTGGACGAGGAAGGGGCAGGCCTTCCCGACTCACCGGCAGGCCTCGAAGAGGCAGAAGACCTGCTCCCGGACGATGAGGCGCAAGCGCTTACAGGGGAGGATCAGGAAGAGGAATCCGAGGAGGAGCCTTCGCTCGAGGCGGGCGAGGAGGCCGAAGCCGAGTTCCTGCCGGGGATCGACCTGGACCATGCCAAGGGCTTCTGGGGGCTTTCCGAAGAGAGCGACACCGTGCAGGAGGGTATCGCGGGCAGCGAGTCAGGGATGGACGAGCCTGACGCCTTGGGCGATGAAGCCCGGGGGATGGAAGAAATAGAAGAGTGGATAGGATTCGGCCTGGAAGAAGAAGCGGAAGACCTTGTCACCTTGGCGGAGGAGGAAACTCCGGATGTGGTCATGGAGATGGGGTCTGCCGTGGATGCAGCAGAGGAGGAGGAACCGTCCGAGGAAGAAGGCGTCCCAATGAACGAGGAGGCTTCTCTCTCCGATTCGACCCGCGAGCCGGAAGGGCTGCAGGAGATGGTCCCGCTGGAGACGGATACGGCTGAACGCACGTCCGTCGAATCGCCTTTGTCAGCCGGATCGGACGGACTCGTGGAAGGGATGAGTCAGGAGGAAAGGACGAGATTCTGGGACGAGATGGCCCGGGAGGCATTGGCGAACCGGAACGAGAGCGAGGAGGAGGACGAACCGGACGAGGCCCCTGCCGAAGCATCCCCTCCGGATGAATCCCATGTCGAAGCGATCGGGGATCCGCCTCCTGCGGAAGAGGAGGCCACCCTCGATCAGGAACCGACACCGGCGGGTGAGCCGGCGTTCGCGAGCGAGCGCCTCGAAAGCGCGAACACGGCCGTCGCGATCGATGATGCAGGGACCGAAGAAGAAGAGGCTTGGGAGGGCGAGGACGAGTACGAGGAGGAGGACGAGGACGAACGGGAGCAGGACATCACCTACTTCTCCCTGGTCAAGGAGGTCTTTCCGAACCGAACCAAGCCGTCGAAGGCGCCTCGAGGGGATCACAGGGCGTTGGAGGTCGTGCGATTCCGCGGAAGCGATGTGCAGGACGTCGGATATCTGGAGAGAGGAGGCGCTTACACGATTCGAAAGGGGTGGTCCCGGAGTCTCTGGAAGAGGCGCGGTGGGGTTCCCCCCAACTTCAAGCTGGTGCGGCTCAAGAACGGAGGGCTGGCAGAACTCCACATCCGGGACGCGGTCAAGGGAAGATTGTATTCGGAGGACGGGTCGCAGGACATATGGAATCTTCGGGGCGGCAAGCCAGGACGATTCGGGCTGAAGGGAAAGGCGTCCTGGCTTCCCCTGCCTGCAGACACGTGGGCGGTGCTCCGGGTGAATTCCGGTCGGTACCTGGTACGGTACGTGTCCCCCCGTCCGAAGCCGCTGGTTCAGCCCCTTCGGCCGAAGGTCAGCATGGGGCAGTTTAAGCTGGTCTCCTTGTCCATGCTGTCCCACTTGCTCTTGATCATGGTGATTGGCCTGGCCGTACCGGACACGACCCTCGAAGGATACAGCCGGACGGACCAGTTCGCCCGGATTGATCCGGATGCGCTCAAGGCGCTGAAGCCGCAGCCACCCAAGAAGCTCGACAAGCCGAAGCCGGTGGCGAAGAAGAAGGCGCCCAAGCCGAAACCGAGGCCCAAGGTCGCTTCGAAGCACCGCATTCCGAAGTCGGCTAAGCGGAGCCCCGTGCCGACCCAGGGGAAAGCGGGTGGTGGGAAGAAGCAGCTGGATGTGGCCCAGACCGGCCTGCTGGCAGCCCTGGGCAGCCCCGATGCGGGTGTCCTGAATGCACAGGGCAACAGTGCGATCCTCCTTGCGGCCGTGACCAACCTGGACGCCGTAGCGGTGCCCTCGGACACGACCACGTTCAACCTGGCCGGTATTGCCGGGAAGCTGGCAACCTCGGAGATCCAGGTGCCCACGAGCGACGTGATCGCAACCGTGGGGGCCGCGCAGCTGATCAAGAACGGCGACGGCACCCTCGGGGCCATGGCTTCAAAGGGGTCTGGGGGGGTCCGGGCCATCGTCCATGAGCCGCCCAAGGCGAAGATCTCCATCCGGGGAGGCATGAGCCGCGAGGCCGTGCTCAAGGTGGTCAACGCCCATCTCGACGAGGTCCGGGACTGCTACGAGAGGGAACTTCTCCACGATCCAGGGATCTCGGGCAAGATCCTGATGGAGTGGTTGATTCAACTCGACGGCACCGTCCGATACGCGAAGGTGAAATTCACGAACATAGGCCATTCTTCCGATCTACATATTTGTCTACAGGCACAGGTCGTGACATGGAACTTTCCGCGGCCGAAGGACGGAGGGGAAGTGCTCGTGACCTTTCCGTTCCTGTTCGAGAGCATGGGTTTCTGATTCACGAGTTTGAGGGAGAGGAGCTGATGAAGAGCAAGCGATGTCTGAAGATCGGGTTCTGGATGGTCCTGTGTGGTCTGGTGGTTGCGCCCCTGGCGTCCGCGGCGGCTGAGGAAACCGGGTTCGGAGAAGGGGGCCGGGTGTACGCCGTCCAGAAGAAGGGCTACCAGCTGAAGCACGAGTTGTACGGAGCCGTGGGGGTCTTGCCCATGGACGCTTTGTACAAGGGCGTCACCATTGGCGGGGGGTACACCTACCACTTCTCGCACCATTTTGCGTGGGAGGCTCTCCAATTCCTCTATTCCAACAACATAGACACGGGCCTGAAAGAAGACCTTCAGAATATCTTCGACGCCGAGGCGACATCCTTCCGTGAGATCAAGATGCTGGCCAACAGCAACATCGTCTTCGTGCCTCTCTACGGCAAGATGAGCTGGCTGAACCGCCA
>JAUWSZ010000415.1 GCA_030609865.1 bacterium
CCAGGCCTCAGTTGATTTCTTCCTTGTTTTCTGGTTATTTGATGAGTTTCCACCGCTCCTTGGGACAAGGACTCTTACCGATGCCCTTCTGCAACGTCCACGGTTTGCGCATGCACTATCGGATCGTCGGGCAGGGGCCGCCCCTGGTCCTGATCATGGGCCTGTCCGGGGACCTCACGTGGTGGGAGCCTCTCGCCCGGGAGTTGGAGGATGACTTTCGACTCCTCCTGTTCGACAACCGGGGGGCCGGCCTTACGGACAAGCCGGAAGAGAAGTACACGATCCCGATGTTTGCCTCCGACACGGTCGGCCTGATGGTGGCCCTGGGCATCCCCAAAGCACATGTCTTCGGTGTCTCCATGGGCGGGATGATCGCCCAGGAGATCGCCCTCCGCTACCCGGATCGAGTGGACCACCTCGTGCTCGGATGCACCCATGCCGGAGGGAAAGGGTTCATCATGCCTTCCGCCGAGGCGGTTCAGGCCTTGACATTCACCCGGGGCAAGTCACTCGAGGAAATCGCCCGGCAGAACATGACGATCATGTTTGGGCCGAAGTTCCAGGAAGAGAACCCGGGGTTCATCGAGGCCACGATCGCGCGTTTCGTGGAGAACCCGCCCGCACGAAAGCCGTTCACCCAGCAGTTCTGGGCGGCCATTGGGCACAACTGCCATGACCGGCTGGGGGAAATCCGAAAACCGACCCTGATCCTGACCGGGGATGCCGACGTCCTCGTCCCGCCGGAGAACTCCGAGACCCTCCGGGCCGGCATTCCTGGATCCCGCCTGGTCCATCTACCGGGTGCGGGCCATGTCTTCTTCATCGAGGATCCGAAGGAGACGGCAAAGATATTGAAAGAGCATCTTCTGAAAACGGAGGGCTCTGCCTATCAAGATTCCCGAGTGACAGCCGAATAGAACGAAACAGGCCACGAACCGAACAATAACGAACAGAAGGGCAAACCGGTATGGAGCCGCCGAATACGGACAGCGTGTCGAATCCCACAGAGGAAGAAATTCTCGCCTATCTAAAGGAGCTTGCCGACGAAGAACTGGAGCTCTCGGAAGAACAAATAAGCCGGATCGAGCTCGACACACAGATCGTGGAAGGGCTGCAGCTCGATTCCGTCTCTCAGGTGGTGTTGATCACAAACATCGAGGAGCAGTACGGCTTCCTCTTCGACTTCGAAGACCGGGAGAAGATCCAGACCGTTCGAGATCTCGTGGAGATGATCCTCGCCAGGGCCGGACAGGGGGAATCCTGATGCAACTGAGACCGAAAGCAACCACGATCGTAGAGGTCCTGCTGGGGCTGGAAGACTGCACCCAATACGGAGCCCGGTTCGTTTCCCGGGGCGAAGAGCCTACCTACTATCCGTACGAGGAAGTCATCAAGAGGGCCAAATCGGTGGCAGGCGCTCTACAGGCAGGCGGTCTCAAGCCGGGAGACCGTGTCGCCATCATCCTGCCCACATCGATCCACTTCCTGGATATCTTCTTGGGTACGCAACTCGCGGGCGGCATTCCCGCTGCCCTGTATCCCCCCGTTCGGTTGGGCAGGCTGAACGAGTACTTTCAGAGGACTCGCAGGATGCTCAGCAAGATTGGAACCCGTTTCCTCGTCACGGACAGCCGGATCAAGAAGCTCCTCGGCCCGGCCGTGCAAGAGGTCGAGTGCCTCGAGGGGGTGCTCAACGTGGAAAAGCTCCTCACCGATACGAAATGGACGGCTCCAAAAGACACGGATCCGGACACACCGGCCTTTCTCCAGTTCTCCTCGGGCACAACCGTGGAGCCGAAGGCCGTAACGGTCTCCCACACGAACCTCCTCACCAACCTCGAGATGATGGAGAGCGTCTTCCGGGAATACAGCGAGGAATACTCCCGCGACGGGGGCTTATGCTGGCTCCCCCTGTACCATGACATGGGCCTGGTGGGGTGCATGTACAACGGCATCTATCATCCCGGCAACGTCACCTACATCAGCCCGGAGATCTTCATCGCCCGGCCCCGGATATGGCTCCGGACCCTATCGAAATACAAGGCGGTCATCTCCCCGGCCCCGGACTTCGCATACGGCCTCTGCCTGAAGAAGGTCAAAGACAAGGACATGGAAGGGGTCGATCTTTCGAACTGGGAGATAGCGCTAAACGGTGCCGAACCGATCAACACGGAAGGCATGATGCAGTTCTGCGAGCGGTTCGCCCGGTGGGGCTTCCGGGCCGAGGCCATGACACCTGTCTACGGGCTGGCCGAAGCAGGTCTCGCCGTGAGCTTCTCCAGTTTTCGAATCCCGCCGGCTCTGGCAGAGTTCGACCGTGACCTCCTCGGGGAACAGGGCAAGGCGGTCCCGGGGAAGGGCCGTGTGCTCCCGTCGGTGGGGCCGCCGTTGCCCGGACTCGATGTGGAGATCCGGGATGAAGAAGACCGCCCCATACCGGAGGGGTGGGTCGGCAAGATCCTGGTACAGGGGCCCTCGATCACGAAAGGCTTCTACAACGATCCCGAAACGACCTCCCAGACGATTCGAGACGGATGGCTGGATACAGGGGACCTCGGGTTCTTCCACGAAAGGAACCTCTACATTGCCGGCAGAGCCAAGGATCTGATCATCATCCGTGGGAGGAACTACGCGCCCCAGGAAGTCGAGGAACTCGTGCAGGACGTCGAGGGGCTGCGGCTCGGGTGCACGATCGCGGTCAGCCACATGACCGAGGCCGAAGGGGAACAGTTGATCGTGCTCGCCGAAAAGGAGGCGCGCAGCCAGAGGCCCGAAGAGGAGATCGCGGCAGAGATCCAGGATCGGATCGTCTCCGGCATCTCCCTGACCCCCTACCACGTTCAGGTTCTGGACCCGGGCACCCTCCCCAGAACCTCTTCCGGGAAGATGCGTCGTGCCGGTGCCCTCAACATGTTCCTGACCGGAGAGCTGCTCCCGCCCGAGAAGATGGGCGTCTTGAAGATGTTCAAGGAACTCGGCAAGTCCCAGCTTGCCTGGGGACGGTTCTGGCTCCAGAAGAGGCGTGGCAACCCGTCGGAGGGGGATTCCCCGGGGGAATGATCACAAAAAACTGGGATGGTTCTTCTTGTTCGGCGTCTTGATGTACTTCAGGATCTGGTTGAGACGTCCATTCTGACAGAAGACGCCGCACTGCTCGGAATTGATCCTTCGGATGATCTCTTTTCGCCTTGCACTGTGCCAGATCTCTTCCATCGTTTGCTTCTTGAGATTGCCGAGCATGAATTCCTCTTTGTCCCGTAAGTTCTTGCAGAAGGCAACGTCACCGTTTGCGGTGATGGCGGTCACGAAGTTGTGAACATAGCACCGATTCTTCTCCTCGTCCGCAACCCCCAGGGAAGGGGTGATGTTCGATATGAATCGCGATCCCTCGTCACCGTACTTGTCCTGCGTGTACTGCGCGGTGAGTATCTTGAAATGCTCATCCTCGAAGTCATCCTTCGCCTTCTTGAAAGGAGGGATGACTTCCCTCTCCCACCATTCCATGTCTTCCGAGCCCATCTGGTTCAGAGGCTTTCCCTGAAAATAGTCCACCCCGAGTTCCTTGGCCAACTTCGCCTCATCGTACAACTCGTGGCAATTCTCAGGATGGACCATCATGCTCAAGCCGATAGCGATATCGCTCGCGAGCTCTCGCTTCACCCTCATGAATTCTCGAATATTGTCCAGAATCGCATCGAAATCATCCGTCCCATGACACCTCCGGAAGGTCTCCGCCGTAGCTGCCCCCAGGCTTATCCGAATCCACGTGCAAGATCGGACGATGGTGGGGATTCTCTGTGGCGTCATCAGGATGCCATTGGTGAACATGCCGTTTTCGATGCCCAGGCTTCTCGCAAGCTCCATCCCCTTCGTCGTGTGCCGGTTGACCAGGGGTTCGCCACCCCCCGTCCAGATAAGCCCCCTCACGTCCACGCGGGCAAGGTTGTGGATGATCTTCTCGATCAGCTTCCAGGACATCGTTGTCTTGTCATAACGATGATCTTCCCAGCAGCACCAGATGCATTTCTCGTTGCATACATTCGTCGGGTCGATCTCTATCGTGATCGG
>JAUWSZ010000073.1 GCA_030609865.1 bacterium
CCCCTTTCCTCCCATGCCTGGATCAGGGTGCGAGCGGCGGTCCCGGGCACGAGGGCCAACGGGGCACTCCCCACTCCCGCCGGAGAAAAGGAAGGGGGCGTTTCGAAGAGGAGGATCTCGCTCAGGGGTTTTTCCTGCCTCAACAGGTCCTTGAGGACCTGCCGGTCGACGATCCAGTAGGGAAACAGGACGATACAATCCTCCTGGGCCGAAAACCCTGCATTCCCCTCGGAAAAGTACTCGCGGCTGGCCTTGGTCGAAAGCCACGAGAAGGCCTTGATCTTGGAATCCTCCCTGATGTGGTGCGCCAACCCCGGCCACTCGCCCTGTGAGAGGACGACCCCCTCCTCGATACCGGCCCACTGGAGGCTGTAGAGGATCCTCTGGATCAGGGTAAGCCCTCCCAGCCGGGCCAGGGGACTCGCGGCATCATCGGTTCGCTCGGTGCCCGGTGGCAGCACGACGAGGGCTTTCTTGATCATCCCTGACGGCCCCCCTTCTTGGGAGGGATCGGTACGTATCTCCCGTCCTTTAGCGCCGACGCATATCCCCTGAGCGTGACTTCGAGGCAGACAGAGGCCTCCTCGATTTCCCGGGCGGCCTTCCGGCGGTCCTTGATGGCTGCGAGGAACCGATCCAGGACAGGCCCGAACCATTCGGGGTGATGTGAGCCGAGGGACAGGGGATGCCGATAGGTGGCCACCCGTGTACCTCCCTTCCGGGGGCGAAGGACAATACGGTCGTCCTCCAGGACCAGGAAGCCCTTCTCCCCATAGATGCGGGCTGAATTGTATCGGCGGTTCGCCTTCCAGGTCAGAAAGAGGGAAGCCGTTGCATCGCTGAACCCCATGAGCAGGTGGGCGGTATGCTCTGCCCGTCCCCGGTCGGAAGGGGATGGGTGCAGCCAGGCCGAAACGGAGCGCGGACGCTCCGCGTGGAAGTTCAGCAGGAGATAGATGACGTGCCATCCGTGATCGAGCAGGATCCCGCCTCCACCCGCCGCCTCTTTCTCGTTTCTCCACGGGGTCAGCCCGACGGCGGGACGGGATCTCAGGGTATGAAACTCGCTGTGGAGCACCTTTCCGATCAGGCCCTTTCGGACCCAATCGATCGCCCTCGCCAGGATCGGAGCGTCCTTCCAGTTGTGAATTGGGAAGGCGATTCGATTCTGCTGTTGCGACAAACGCCGGACCTTCTGCAGTTCGGTGCGAGTGCCTACGAACGGCTTCTCGCAGAGTACGTGCACCCCGTGGCGCAGTGCCTCCAACATAAGTTCGGCGTGGGAGGGTGGGGGCGTGCATACGTCGACGAAATCCAGGGCTTCCCCGGCGTACAATTCACTCGCGGATGAATAGGTGCGGACGCTCGGCAGCAGCTGTTCGGCGCGTTTTCGCCTTGCGGGATTCGGTTCGCAGACGGCCCGAAGAGAGACCCGACGCTCTTTGAGCCAGCCGGGGAGGTGTCCCTTTTCGGCCATGTTGCCGAACCCGATCATTGCCCCCTGCAAGCATCGCTGTTTTTTCATTTTATTCATCGGAAGATCGAGAGGGCTGCGGCGAGGGGTCCTCAAGTACGGGTCTATTCTACACGATGCTCAGGGGAAACCAACCGCTATTCCTGGTACAGCTTGTCTTTTTCCAGGGCGTCGAAGATCTTCTTGAGCTTCTCCAGCCCAAGATTTCCCTCTTCCTGGGATAGGATCAGGGCCGGGTTGACGCGAATGACCGAGTTGGTGATCATCAGGATCATCCCTTCTTTCAGGGCCAGCTGAAAGAGGGCCTTTGTTGCCCGACTGGAAAGGGGCTCTTTGGACTTCTTGTCGCGGACCAGCTCCACGCCGATCATCAGGCCTTTGCCCCTCACGTGCCCCACGAAGGGATACCGGTCTTCGGTCTCACGGAGCTGATTGAGCAACCATGCACCGACAGCGTGAGAATTCTCCACCAGCTTCTCTTCGCGGATGGTCTCCAGCGTAACAAGGCAGGCGGCTGCCGCGAGCGGGTTGCCGCCGTAACTCGACGAACTCGCACTCGGCATCGAGAAGGGTTTTGCGGCGACGATTTCGTCCGTGGAGATCAGCCCGCTCACCGGAAATCCCCCGCCCATTCCCTTGCCGAGCGTCATGATGTCGGGAACGATCCCCTCGTGTTCGACGCAGAACATCTTGCCGGTCCTGCCAAAGCCCGTGATGATTTCGTCCGCGATGAGCAGGGCCTCTGCCTCCCGTGCGACCTCCTGAACCGCTTTCAGGAACCCGGGCGGGGGCACCACATTGCCTGCTGTGCCCTGTATGGGCTCCACCAGGATGGCTGCGATGCAGCCGGACGTATTGTGTCGAATGAACTTGCGCAGGAACTCGACGCAGAGAAACGAGCACTCCGGGTGGCTTGCCTGAAAAGGGCAGCGGTAACAATTCGCATACGGAACGGAATACGACCCCGGAGCCAGGGGACCGCGTTGATGCTTGAAATCGTCTCCGATCAGACCCAGGACGCCGCCTGTCTTTCCGTGAAACCCTCCCCAGAACCCGATGAACTCGAACTGCTTGGTATGCGCCTTGGCCAGGCGCATGGCTGCCTCCACGGCCTCCGACCCACCGCTGTACAGATGGGCCCTTCGCAGGTCGCCGGGAGCCACCTCGGCGAGCCCTTTCAGGAACCGGACGCGAGGTACGGTCGTGAAGCTGCCGAAAGTGACCTTCTGGAGTTGTGTCGTGAGGGCAGACACGTATTTCGGGTGGCTGTGCCCGAGGCTCCCCACGGTCACACCCGAGAAGAAGTCCAGGAACGTCCTTCCTTCTACGTCTGTAAGACGAACGCCCTTGCCGTGATCGATCACCAGGCGGGAATTCAAGGCAATGCTCTGGGCACCGGGGGCGATGTAGATCTGTTCTTCTTCGAAGAGTGGGTCGGATCGGTTGTCCGGCGGGCCAGGAAGACGCGAGGAACTCCGGCTCGCGTCAAAACTCACGCTGACCTCCACTGGAGGGCAGCGTGAGGCTCCCATTTCCGGCGGAGCTGCACCAGATAGCCGGCGATCTGCTCCGCAGCCTCTTCCCGGCAAATCGCAAAGCTTGGCCAGCTGTTGATGTCGATCAAGTAGTGGGTGTCTTCGGTCACGACGATGTCGCCACCGTAAACCTGCAAGCCCAGCTTCAGCGCGGCAAACTCAGCGGTTTCCCGGATTTCCTCCAGGGAGAACGGAAGGCCCTTTGTTTCCTTAGGCTTGTGATAGAAGTGTCGGAACCACTGTTGGGACAGGACTCCGTAGAACTTGATCAGATCCCCATGGACGTGCTCCTGCAGGACCGCCTGGTCTACCCAGCGGGACCGCATGGATTCCAGGGTCTTTTCCAGGGAGGGGCGATCGAAAATCAACTCCACGTCTCCCGGCTGCGTACTGTGCACATCCCCCCTTTTCACCCACACGCCTTTGCGCAGGTTGAACTGGCCGTTGACGCTCTCCGATGTCTGAATGAGGAGCGTTTTCGGAAAGGGAACCGTTCCGTGGTTCAGGAGTGTGTGCATTCGGTGACGGTAGCAATTCTTCACGGCCCTCGGGCTGTTCACGACCGTGTAACCCTTCGATTTCCACTTCTCCAGGAGTTCCAGTGAATCCAGCCCCTCGCACATGGCAAAGGCCATCCTTGGCGCTGTCTCCGGAGAAAGGTTGTGGGGATGCGTCAATTCGACATCATATCCCCTTCGGCGAACAGCCTCCGCTGTCAATCGAAGAATTGCGGCATCATCCTCAACACGATTGGGGGAGAAGATCTCCTCCCGAAAAATACCTATCATGGGGTGATTACCTCATTCGTGGTTTTTGGCTTATGGCCCCCCGCCATTGACGGAAACGCAATACACCACAAACGCAAGTCCTTGCGTGTGTATTCCCCATTTTTTCGAATAAAATTCTTCATTGGATACAAAATTTTTACTGATTTGTCAATACAATAAATAAAATGGTTAAAGAATATTCTATGCCAAGGTGCCGACCCGAGATCCCTGCAACAGGGATTCCGCGACCCGGATATCGTCCGGACAGTCGATATCCAGCGCCATGGGGAACTCCTTTGCCCAGACTTCTCCTCCGCCTCCAACCAGATCCCCAAGGAAGTCCCGGAGCGCGGCAAAAGGCCCTTTTGCCGCCTGCCCGGTGGTCAACTCCCTCAGGACCAGGTAGAGGCCGGCCGTAACAGCCTCTTTCGTCCGAACCGACTCTCCCAGGGCGAGGATCTTCCCTTCCTCGTTCAGTTCCACCCAGAGGGGCTTCTCGTCGTGCACGAAATCGGTCACCGCGAGGACGAGCTGGCACTGCGAAGGATAGGATCGGACCTGCAGGAACTCCTCGAGCGCATTTTCGGGGAAGATCGTGTCCACCGTGCTCAACAGGAAGGGAGGCCTTCCGAGCCGATCCATCAAGAAGCAGAAGCTCTCGCACGAAGTGCTGGTCGTCTTTCTCGATGTGTGCACCCTGAATCCCTCGGGCAATTGCTTTACGTAAGCCTCCACCGGGTCAGAGGAGGTTTCCTCGTTCAAGAGGAGTACCACTTCCTCGATGCCGGCATGAAAAAGCCGCTCCAAGACGTGCCCGAGCAGGGGTTTTCCGTGAAGCGCGATCAACGGCTTTGGTTCTCTCCAGCCGGCCTGCACGAATCGAGAGCCCATGCCCGCGGCGAATATACCTGCCTTCATCATGCCACCCCCTGCGGGGTGTCGTCCTGTCCGTCGAGCAGCAGCGGTCCGAGGGCATCCAAGGTCGGGATGACCGGGTCCCCCGGGCAGCAGGGGCTTCGTCGTTCCACATCTTCACCGGCCAACCAGACATGGGGCATACCCAATCCTTTGGCCCCCTCCATATCTCGTCCGGGATTGTCTCCGACAAAAACCGCCTGGTCCGGCCGGATGCTCATACGATCCAGGGCGGCCTGGAAAATCCGCGGGTCCGGCTTCACGACCCCTACGCGGGACGAGTCGATCATGCAGAGAAAAAGGTCCTGGATTCCGAGATCTTCACAGACCCTGTCGAGATTCCCGTAGAAGTTCGATACGATCCCCAGTTTGTATCGGTCCTTGAGAAGTTCGAGGAGGTTCCGATTCCGTTCGATGTGCCATTTCATTCCGTCGAAGAAATCCGTGACGATGGCACGCAACTGCCGGCTCTCGCCGCCCAAACGCAGGGCGTCCCAGACCCTTTCCGTCTGGGCCTGGAGGGTTTCCATCAAGCCCGCTCCCTCGAGCGCTTTGGTCTCGGTCAGGCTGTTGTCGGCGTAATAGAAGGCCTGACGGAACGCTTCCCGGTCCACTTCGATGCCGTGCTTCTCGTAGAGTGCATAGTAGCGATCCTGCCACGTCACGCCGTCCGCATCCAACGTGCCGCCGAAGTCGAACAGGCAGGCTTTCAGATCATCCCGGGTCCAGGATCGAGTTTGCACTGGGCTTTTCGTCCTCTCTCGTTGGTCTTGCTATTCGGCGCCGACCGCACAGTGCGGCCCTTGCCGGAGTATAGAGCCCTTTCCGCCCCAGAAGGTTTCACAGAAGCGTTTTGTTACATTATTTCCTGCGCGATCGGGCTCTCTGCCGGGCAGGCCGAGGCAGGCTCTGGGATCTGCCTCGAATCCCTCTCGCGGAAAGGGTTGAGCTGGATCAGAAAAATGAACCCGAGTGTCACATAGAAAATCTCCCGGGCCCTCCTGAGGAGCCCGAAAGCAAATCCCATGGCCGCAGACATCCCCATGGAAAGAAAGACCAGCACCTTGCCCCCGTCGCTTCCACCCAGACGGGCGGGGACGAAGAAGAACAGGTTGTTCGCCAGGATGGAAATGGCCTCGATGGCGAAAATCATCGGCAAAGAGGCGTGAACTCCCAGCAGTTTCAGCAGGAAGTACGCCTCCACCGCGCCTCCGCACCAACCGAGGAAATTGAAAAGCAAGGAAACCAGAAAACGCGGGCCTCCTGCATCGTAGAACCCGGATATTTGAGCGTCCAGCCTCTGTGCTTTCCAGCCGAGCCTCTCGAGGAAGGCCCTGGCAATCCCCACTTTACTGAGTCCGAAGAAGACCCACCCGAAAAGGCCCTTCTTCTGACGCCAGAAGAACAAGGCGATGCCCGTGGTCATACAGGCGAACACCGCCAGGCTTCCCCACGCCATCTCCGGGGTCATCAGGTGGTAGGCGAAAGCGAGTGTGATGCCAAAGGCCTGGAAGGCGATCATGCTTATCGATTCGGAAAGCTTGTTGATCGTGACCGACGAAAGGCCCTCGACCATCGGAAGCCGGTCTCGCAGCAAATGTGCCTTGAGTGGCTCTCCTGCAAGGTTCCCGCTCACCACCACATAGTTGACGGCATCTCCGGCAAGGTAGACGCGGAAGAGCTCCCACAATCCGACCGACTTGGCGTCGGAATCGAGCAGCACGCGCCAGGCCAATACGAAGCTGACCTGCACGAGGCCGTAGCCAAGGATGACCACCGCGACCCAGGGGCCGACCCGGGAGAGGTACTCCATGACCGTGGTGGCCCGGATCCAGTAAAGGAGCCCGGCAAACAGTACGAGGCCGAGAAGGAACGAGAAGACGTTCTTCTTTACCGTATCGGACATCTTTTCCTCAAGATGGTAATCTGCCCAGATTGAATCATCAACCTGGGCTGCTCGCCTTGCTTCTCATTCTCATTTCGAATATACACAAATATAAATACCATGAAAAGCAGCAGACTGTCAAGCGATTTTGTTCGTTTTAGAAAGGCAAAAAATCTTTTGATATCAGCATGTTAATTTGTCTTGTCGAGCGAGAAACGAGCATTATATATTTGTGTCAGGCATTTTAGAACGGTCTCTTTGTCTGTTCGTTTGTCCTGAAGAAACATAAGTTTTTAAATGATAACAGCACGCCCTGCCGGTTGCCCGGTTCCCTCCCTGGGCTCGAAGTGAGCCCCTCGGGGCCTCCTTTTCCGGCGATGATGAGTGTCAGCCGAGCAGCGCCGATTTATCAACCCCTTCTTTTCTGCTAAGATGAGTCTCGTGTTGACGGGCTGTTGCCCAAATGGAAAGGATTGGGGACAGACCAGGCGGATTCAAGGGGAAGGCAAGTGCAACGGTTGAGACCGCATCACCAACGGAACGGGGAGTGAGAATCGTGGAGAGAACCCTATCGATCGTAAAACCGGACGGAGTGCGAAAAGGGCTTGTTGGAGAGGTCATCCGCAGGTTTGAGAATGCCGGCCTGCGTGTCGTGGCACTGAGAAGGTTGGCGCTCCAGAAGAGGCAGGCGGAGGCCTTCTATGCGGTCCACAAGGAAAAGGGGTTCTTCCAGAGCCTCACGGACTTCATGTCTTCCGGGCCGGTGGTGGCCATGGTCCTGGAGGGTGAGGGTGCGATACAGAGAACGCGGCAGATCATGGGGGCAACAAATCCCAAGGACGCCGATCAGGGCACGATCCGGGCCAATTTCGCGGAAGAGGTGGAACAGAACATCGTCCACGGGTCGGACAGCCCGGAAAACGCCGCGGTCGAGATCTCCTTTTTCTTCAGTCAACTGGAAATTCAATAGAGCAGTAGACAGGGATCAGGGGTCAGGGATCAGGCCTGACCCCCGACCCCGGGCGAGGGGGGTCCTGGGGTGAAGGGAATAGTGAGATTGCTCCGACAACTGCCGCCCTGGTTACTGCTCCTTCTGTGCGTTTTGTACATTGTGATTCCTGTGGATCTCATCCCCGACTTCCTCGGCCTGCCCGGAAGGATCGACGATCTTCTGGTGGCGCTCGGCACCCTGTATCTCTATTCCACCTCCAAGAAGATTCCCGGTACAGACGGGTCAAGGGGGGCTCGCTCCTCCCGGGAGGGACAGCGGGGCCACGAAGGCAGGAGGGAATCCGAAGGCGCCTCCTCGCGAAAGGCCGCCCCGGGTTCCTCAGACCCTTATGAAGTGCTGGGGGTGGACCGCGGCGAGGGGTTCGAGGAGATCAGGCGGCGGTACAAGGAGAAGATGCTCCAGTACCATCCGGATCGAGTGCTGCATCTGGGCAGGGAGTTTCAAGAAATGGCCGAGGGGAAGACCAGAGAGATTACGGAAGCCTTCCAGAAAATCCTCAGGGAGCGCGAAGACAGATCCTGACGGCACCCGTGCAGGCCTGGCCACACCCCACGTAACAAACTGATGTAGAAACGAATTTTCGTGATGAGAGTGCCCCGGTCAGGAGTCGTTCCTCTTGACATTCCGCAGGGTGTTCTTTAGGATCTTGGACTCTGGCACGTTTTTGTA